>NZ_JBHNYT010000017.1:0-80221 GCF_054960575.1 Pseudoalteromonas sp. PSi26
TGGGGTTTAAATAGTAATTAAGATGGGTGTATTATCCATACAAGAGCTAAAAGGTGGCTTTATATCACTTATCCTCAAAAAAGGACGATGCCTTGGGGTGATATTAAATTTCAGTCGCCATCTCGATTTATAAAGGATTTATAAAAATGAATATTCTAAGCAAAGCAAGTTTTGAAACGAGAGCCTGATGAGAAAACAGATCGATAAGGAAATCATAACGGTAAAAACATTATTGTCTTTGCCAAACTTAAGCATTCCTGCATATCAGCGTCCTTATAAATGGTCTCAAACAAACTTGGCTGATTTGCTAAGTGATTTAAAGGTATATCGAGAGAAGTCGGCATACCGCTTGGGGTCAGTGGTATTTCATAAGCACTCAGATTCAGAAACCAAACAGGAACTGCTTGATATTGTTGACGGGCAACAGCGCACCTTAACCTTAGTACTTTTGGTAAAAGCGTTGTTAGAAGAGCGCCTGAATGGCTTAAAACGGCAAGATGTAAAAGAAACGCTGACCACATTGGCTAAGCCTATAAATAGCTTTTTAGATCGACAAACCTTTAATAGTGATATTTCGCATCGGAATTTGCATCAAAACTTTATGGCGGCAAAACGTGCTGTTGCTCGAAGTGACTTTACTGAAGCAGATATTGATTTTTTATTAAACCGCTGTGAAGTTGTCACCTTTGTTCTAGATGATGTAACAGAGGCATTTCAGTTTTTTGATTCACAAAATGCCAGAGGCCGAGATTTAGACCCTCATGATTTGTTAAAAGCGTTTCACTTGCGTGAGTTTTCACAAAACGAAAGTCAACTTAAAGCTGACTCGGTACGACATTGGGAAAGCTTGGAAAGTGACCAGTTGGCACGACTATTTGCCAATTACTTGTTCCGTATTCGCAACTGGGCACAAGGCAAATCGGCACAGTATTTTAATAAATCAAAAGTAGGTTTATTTAAGGGCGTGAATCTCGATCAAGTTGGACTTTACCCCTATGTAGAACCGCTTCGCATAGCCCACCATTTTGTTGATAACTATAACGGGCAGTATCAGCGCCATATTGATCACCAACATATGCGTTTTCCTTTTCATTTAGATCAGATGATCATAAATGGCAGACGCTTTTTTGAAATGACCAGCCATTATCAACATAAGATTAATGACATAGTCAGCGATGAGCGAAGAGGCGAATCAAGGGCTAAGAATAGTGAAGATAAAAGCCAAACTATTCGCATATTGGATCACGAGTTAGAACCATTAGCCAGTAAGATTCTACACACTCTAAACACCTACCGTTCTCGAACCCGCACAGGGGATGGTTATATTCGCACTCTATTTGATTGTGCAGTGATTTTTTATCTAGATAAGTTTGGCGCACATCAGCTTTCGCAAGCGATAGAGAAGCTGTTTATTTGGGCATATAGCTGCCGATTACAAATGCAAGTCGTGGGTATAGAGCGCATGGATAAACACGCTCTGACACAAAATGTATTTGAACGTATAAAACAAGCGGTGCAGCCAAGTGATGTTTTAAATTGGCCGTTAGCCACATTAAAAGCATCTGATTGTAAGGGAACCAAGCTGAGTGAGATCACAAAGCTGTTTAAGGACATGAAGTACTATGAGTAATACGCAAGCACCATACCAGCAATACAATGATGGAACTGCAAGTAAAGCAATCACCAGCTTTAGCATTAAGGCATTACTTTGTGATACAAGCCGCTATTTAGTCCCTATGTACCAACGTAACTATGCGTGGGGTGAAGGTGAAATAAACCAGTTAATCCAAGACGTATTGGATTATCAGCAAAGTAAACCCAATCAAACTTACTATATTGGCACACTGGTAGTGTTTGAGCGTAAAGATGGCAGCTTTGAAGTAATAGATGGGCAGCAACGTTTTACCACGCTCACGTTATTAGCTTTTGCTCTTAAACGCTTATCTTCTACAAACAAAACGACGCTTGATATGGGCTGGTACAATGCACCCAATCTCAATTTTGAAAGCAGACAAAAATCATCGGATACCTTTGAAAGCCTAATTCAAGGTGTTGCACTAAAACACTTAAAAACTGACGACTATAACCTAGATGTGGTGAATGGATTCTCGTTACTTGAAAAAGGCTTATTGGCTCTGGGTGACAAGCTAGAAGGTTTTTGCAAATACCTGTTCAATAACGTAGAAATAGCGCGTGTATCAGTGCCAAAAGATACCGACTTAAATCATTATTTTGAAGTCATGAATAATCGTGGTGAACAGCTCGAAAAGCACGAAGTTGTCAAAGCTAGGTTAATGTCAGTATTAAATGAAATTACTGACCCTTATGAACGCGAACACAGTATCCTGCTACTGGGCAAAGTATGGGACGCAACAGCGAATATGGAGCGTTACGTTCAATATGGCTTTAGCCCAGAAGAAAGGCATCTTGTTTTTGGTAAAGACGATTGGGGGCAATTTACAACAAGGTGCTACGCTGATTTAGCTACAAGTATTGGCGAAGTAACCACTCAAAAGAGCGAATCCACTCAATCTATATCGCTGTCGCTTAATGAGATATTGGCAACGCCACCTCATTCATCTTCTAGCGCCGATGTAACGCTAACACCAGAGCGCTTTAATAGCGTCATTAATTTTTCTAATTTCTTACTGCATGTTTTGAGAGTGTTAACAAAGCAGGATATCGCATTAGACGATAAGCGTTTGCTAGAGCAATTTGATGACTATTTAAAAGGCAACAGCAGTGACAATATTAGTGCGGTAAAAGACTTTGTATTCGCATTACTCAAGTGTAAATACCTCTTCGACCAGTACATCATTAAACGTGAATTTAATGATGGCAAAGATAAGTGGAGCTTGAAGAAGCTGCATTTTTATAACGCTAAAAGCCAGAGCTACATTAATACTTTTGATGACAGCGAAGAACAGGATGATGAAGATGGCTTTGAAGGGATAAACCGTCAACTTTTAATGTTGTTAAGTGCTTTGCATGTTTCCACACCGACATTGGTTTATAAGCACTGGTTAAATGGCGCGTTGTTCCATTTATTCAATATGGATGAAATTACTCCTCGCCTGTATTTACAAAAACTCGAAAACTTAGCTCGCCAATTTGTATATGGACGCTTTTTAAGCGAATCACCTTCTGATTACTACCAAATGATTTACCAAAACTCGCATTATTCAGCGTTAGATCAAAACAATCAGCAAACTATGGTGAGGCTACACTATGGCGCGATTGAAAATAACTTAGTGTTTAACTATCTCGATTATTTGTTGTGGTGTGATGGTATTCAAAACAAAAAGGATGATGTCATTACACAGTTTGAATTTGCCTTCCGAAGCTCTGTTGAACACTTTTATCCTCAGCATCCACTTAATGGGCACAGAGTACTAGCCGATGCAGACCTGCATAGATTTGGTAATTTGTGTTTGATCAGTCACAGCAAAAATTCAAAGTTAAGTAACTTACAGCCAACCGCTAAGCGCGATCATTTTAAAGCCGCCATTGCAGATAAAAACATTGATACCCTAAAATTGTATGAAATGATTGAATTAATGAATACCGCTAACGAGTGGAATGAAACTCAAATAGCTGAACATGAACAATCCATGTTAGCTGTATTGGTTAACGATTCGAAAAATGACTAGACTAACTCCAATAATCTTTATAACAGATAAACTTCTTAGTTCATTGTTTTTATTATAATTATCATTTGACTTCACTAAATAACCCAAACAGAATTTTACGTAAAAAAAGTTCAAACAAACTGTTTGCTAATCACAATCACTTATTTAGTTCACAGCTTAAAGTCAAAGACAAAAAAGCGAACCATCTCAGGTTCGCTTTTTCATTTTACTGACCTCAAAATTCAACTATCGGTTGCAAACTTTATTTGAGTTGCAAACTTAATTCCGATAGTTGCATTCTTTATTCGAGATCGACATCTGGGTACGCGCAATTAAGTTGGTTAATTAGGAATACTTTTTTCAATAACCTACATCAATTTTATTGTAAACAAGTTGGTTATTTATATTGACAAAGTATATCTACTTACTTAATTAAATGTAATTAAGTTGGTTATTAAACGTAGCCTTAAATCAACACTATAACTACTACTCGCTTATTATCGTACATTTGGTCATGTCACCTCTTGGATTACAAATCACCATAGGTAATTTATTCTTCCAATCATTTGACAAGCAAAACGGTGTATCAATTATCAACTTATCATCGTTGACAACATAGTACTCTGAAGCACTTTTTTTAGAGACATAGAAACCGAGAAAAGTACTCAACCTCTCATCAAACCTAACCCTTTCTGGTTGGTCTTTTCGAGATGGAATAGAGTCATTCAGTTGCCAAACTACTGTACTAGAACAGCCAGACAAAAGTAAGATAGCGAGCATTGTTGTAATTTTAAACAACATAAACTTAGCCATCTCTATCGCTGTTTCTATCTGACTCCAACAAGCTTGATAGACTCATGAAATCCGAGGTCTCTATTTCTGAATGATAGGCATTTGCACGTTCATCGCTCCAGTTAAACCTCTTAACTCTTGCGCCAAGTATGCGTATTGTCTTCTCATTATCTTCTAACACAAACCCGCTTTCAGTTTTTCGGTAATCCATATATTTTTCATCTTTCGAATAACTACCTCCTCCTGAAAAGAAGGGGCCAAAGGAAACGCTTCCGCCTGAAGCAAAGAACTTTTCGAGTTTTTTTCTATATTCATCGCTAATAGCCACTTCGATTTTCATGCCTCTAGACATCATCAACGAAACTGGGATTGAAGCAAGTAGACCTCCCGGCCCCCAAAAAGCTTCTAAATCCTTACCAATGGTGCTGAATAACACATCCTGAAACCATCTATCTCTAAAGATCTCGACTTCTTGGAATCTTTTAAAAGATATTTCGCAACTAAAACTAGATTTTTCTGAAAGTTCTTCCATTTCTCTTTTTTCTACACTTCCACCTCCTGAAAAAATCCCCCACTTGGCCTTAGCCTTTACTTTCCATTTGGTCTCGACCCTTTTGTAATGCTCTTCTTCTGTTGAGAATTTACTCGATACTACGGTGTCATTTTCCATAAACTCAGCTAGCTCAAACAATGGGAGTTGCATCCTAAATGCCCTCCAGTAATGTTTCAGGCTAGGTTTATCGTGACTCGAAGATATAGGTAGTTTCACCCAATAATTTTCATCATCGAAATAGCTTCTTGCATCAATTAGTCGACTAAACTCTTTTGGTAAGTGACTTCGAAGCCAACCGTTTAGCTTTGTATTAACCCTAGCTACTTTTCGTTTTCGTCTAGAAATACCTGAGGAATAACCTCTTTCTCTCTCCCAAACTATTCTTCTTGAATTTAACTCATCTGGTGGGATATTTGGATTAACATCCAGATAATCAGCCCATTTCCCATCAACGTAACCTAAATAATCTTCAAGCTCTACAATTGCAATATCAACTTTTTGTTCTAAAGCTTCATAATCAGGTAAATCTGTAGGTTCAATAGCATCAGCTATAATTCCATCGAATTCCTCTAGTAAACTCTGATATGCGTCAACTAGTTTTGAAGGGTATTCTAAATTTGTGTTATCTTCTAAATGAAACGAGTTGTCTGATGTTTGAGCCGTTGGCCCAACATAATTCGAAGCATTTAATAGTAAAAAGGAATTGTAATTATCTGAGGAACTACTATATGGTAAAAGAGTTGCAAAGTTGTTTAATTGCACCAGTCCATGTTGCTCATCAAAATCAGACTTTGTTAAAAACTCAAACAACGCTGTGTAATTACCCCAAGCTTTTTCAAAAATTGTGTCGGCCATTAATGCTCTCCTTTAGCTAAATTAAACGGACGACAAAGGAGTCATTGGAATCCTTTCCGCTGCATAAAATATTTAGTTCATAAAGTTGATTTCTGCAAGCTTTATTAAGCAATTGCAATATATCTATTTTTACGTAGTCTCAATATAAACATTTAACTTAATATGCAACAGAACCTCTAACCCAAATAAATATCCACATTACTATTACCCCACTCCTGTTTTGGCAATCCATTTTTCTTATTTCTTTTTCTAACCAGCCAAGCTTTAACATTCACTTTTAACTTTCCATTTTCAGCAAGATTAAAAGTTAATGTTGTGAAATGTTCATTAGTTCTCTTTTGCATATATCTAAAATCAAAAAAGCTCGATTCAGAAGAAATTTTCCAGTTTTTTCCATATTTAATACTTGTTGTCTCAACTCCTTGCACCGAAATCGGAGGAAACCTTCTTAGCCTGCTTTTTGCATCCGCAGTACTAGTTGCTATGCTGCTAATTCCCGATAAATTTGACAACGGTGAGGAAACAACCTCATACAATTTGTTAGTTCGATTCTTAAATTCAACTGATGATATTCGTCCATGATGAACGTCTCCACTAAGTGTTAATACGTCATGCGCGGCATCATTTATCGCTTTAACCACTTTTCTATATTGCCTTCGATAGAAAGGAAAGTTTCTATCCGTGTCGCTTGACTCTCTTACCATTAAAGGTTGAGACAATACTAAGACCCCCGGAGATGACAAATTATTGATCCAATCTAAAACCTTAACTAATTGATCGTCTGGAAGAATATTTGATTTAGTTCTATATGCCCTCAAATCAACTAAGCAAAAAGAAACTTCATTTGAAATGCTAAACATTCTTACAGGTTGAATACGTTGTATATTCTTGACTCCATCCTTTGCAGTTCCTAACCAAGCACTTTTCACTGATGGTATTCTTAAAGCCTGTATAAAGGGCGACCAACCTTGAACCAAAGGATAGTTATTCCAAAACTCATGGTCATCTGATAGGAAAAAAGTGCTACCATGCCTAAGCATTCTTCTTAGTGCTTGCCAATGAAGTGCATAGTCGTTAGCAACTCGTTCACGTATTTCTTTAGATATGAGACTTAACGAGTCCCAACCTATATCAAGATATACTTGATCTCCCGTTAAGAACTTAACATGGGGTTTAAATGGAAATTCGGTGGCACGAACCAATGTTTCATAAGAAAGCCCTACATTTCCACCATCATATTCTTCATAAAAACAACTACCAAGCGCCACAGTAAAGCCGTCATCAAGTTCGGAAAGAGTGTTTGGAAAAGTTGTAAATGATCCTGTAACAAGCTCTATATTCTTATCCTTTCCATCAGGTCCTTTAACTATCTCATAGACTTTTACTTCGTAATCAGTAGCATGCACTAGCTGGCTATATTCCAATACTTTACAGAACCTTTGAGTAGTGATCTTTTTAAAAGGTCTATCCCAATCATTTTTCAGTATTCTTTTGTCTACAGGTTTACTAGACTTTTTATCTGTCACACTTACAACAAGGGTTTCTGGCTTTCGTAAATCGGGGAAAAGAGTGCCTACCCAAATCACGGCACTTTTTGAAGTTACTTCATGTATAACAAGATTCCATTTATTTTTCATAATTACTTTCCTTGCACCTCTACTGTTTAAATAATAACCACTAAAGTGTTATTTTCAAGCATCCTTTGATTTAGAAACGAGTGTAAATTAGACAAATGCTATTAAGTACTTTCCCCTTGAACCTATCAGGTTCAAACTTAGCTCTTAAATTTTAATTGCCAATAAATGTGCTTTGCCTATTTGGGCAAGTTTTCTTCAAGTCACTTTTTATCGTGATTATAGAGCCGAACATAAAAAGCGCTGTTAGCGTTCTCAACAGCTTTGTAGCACATAAAAAACTCAGGATTACCTCCATGCTTTTAGTATTGTTTTAAATCGTTTTTAACTACCATGAGTCATGGCTATCTATAAGGGCACAATCATGAATACAATTGTGAAAGACTGGCAAATAGTTTCTGTTTTAGACAAAGGTGACCTCGTTGGAGATGTGCTCTGGGGGATATGTGTTGATGACTCGACCTATCGATTCTTTAAAGGAGATTACATCTGTACATCTCGGATCGTAAAAACTAATGAGCAGTTAATTGAAACCGTTAGCGGCAGTATCTACCAAACCCTAGGCGAAGGTACTAGATGTGAAATTTTACTCAAAGACTTTGAATTGCTCCGGCATGGCTTTAGCCCACAACAAATTGAAAAATTGAATCAAGCTCGTTCTAATCAACTGCATTGAATTCGAGTGTTAACTCATATTATTTGAGAGACTTTCTAGGCCAATAAATTCGCTTTGACTGCTCTGGCAAGTTGCCCTCTAACCATTCCTTATCATGGCGGTAAAGCCACATGTAGGCAGCGCTATTGGCGGCTCTAAACTGATTTCTGGTGTGTTCAGGGTTATCTTTAAAATATGCTTTAAGCTTCGCCCGATGTTCACATTGGTCTTTATAGAACCAAATCTTTTTTCTTAATGGTTTGAGATATTGATGTTTACGAAGTATCTGTTCTACAGCGCCTACTGAAATTTCAAACTCTTGTGCTATGTCTGTGCAAGTGCCGCCAACAAATAGCTTGCGCCAAATGTCCCGCTCAACAAACTTGAATATTTTTTGAGGTCGAGTATCTATCTCTATTGATTGTTGCTGAGCAAGGATCTTCAGTGTACTAACACTTATCCCTGATGAAGCAGAAACACTACGTAAGCTAGCACCACTGCCTAATAATGCTATATCCTGATTGCTCAGCGTTAAGTTGGTCTTAACCCCATCTGATACATTTGATCTTTCCAATGGCTTTGCATTTCGATAATAGGCTTCAAACTTTTGCCATGAACCAAATAGAACATAAATGAAAAAAAGATGCTTTATTGGGTGATGCTTTGCCGCTGAATTGTAAAACAAACATTCAGGGTATTGTTTTTCAATGCTATCGTGTAATTGCTTGTAGGGTTCAAAATCACTAAAACTTACTAGAGCATTGCTCACAATTTCTTTAATCAGATTGAGCCGAAGGTGTCCGCAGGATGTTACTAGCCCAAACTCGTCTAATCTGGCGAGATAGGCTATAGTCAATTTTGACTGTTCTAGGATTAGATCTGATTTAAATTCGTCTTGTATAAGAGTCGAAAGGCTATCTTTATCATTATCTGTATCTCTACAGCAAGTAGCAAAAGGTAAAGCCGCTAATGACCTCACCTTCCTCAGTGCTACTAATTCAGTGTGATGGGCTGGACATGATATCAACCCGACAATCTGGTGCTCTACATGCCAAAAGGGAAATCCCATTTTTGTTATATCGGTCTCAACGCACTTAGGACAAAAATATAATTCTTTACCGGGAGTGATTCGGTTTGCCACCATACCTAGCTGAGACTGTAACGCTTTTGCTTTGCCCTGCCTTAGTAAGTTAATAAATGATGCATATTGCTCGCTAGTTAAAAATGGCTTGTAGAAAGACACATCAATCATATGTTCGATGATCCAATCTATATCCACGCCAGTTTGAGATGATAACTGTGGTAAGAAACTTGGAAATTCAGCAGCAGCTTGACCTGTATTTACTCCGAATAATGCCAAGCTGTGCTTCCTGAAGCTATTGTGCCCTGACCAAAGGTGGTATCGGGTTAACCAGCTATAAACCGTTTCTCCATCAACGGGGGCTGGAAAATAGCTAAGATTAGAAGTCTCCATTCTGACTCCTAAATTTAGTTAGCTGATTTTAGGAATGTTATCGATATCACCAAATAACACTCTAATGATCAGTAAGTGAACTACGGGCGAGAACACAACATTTTCTTTAAACATCACGTTATAAAAATGCAGTGACGGAGTTCTTTTTGCTCTCCCTTCCTTATCACAATTGTTGAACAGCGCTCGATACAACCGGGGATCAAAATAGTTATCCAATTTTTTCTGTATACTCCGATTAAAATCCCTTTGTTTCAGAGTGAATCCACCTTCGTGTTTATAAAGCCCTAACTCACGCTGATAGGCTTGTTTTATCAGCTCTAGTTTTGGCATTTCCACCTCCCCCTTCATGAGTCTTAACATCGATTTTTGCAGCCAGATGATATCAGCATCAACAAATGTATCTATCGGCTCTTGCTCACTGCCACAATAACGACAAGTTGTTCCAATCGGATAGCTGTGGCGTTCAAAACCCTTAAACTGCTCTCGACATGGGTCGCAAAATACAAACAGTCCCTTTGCATGTTTATGGCATATCGTCATAGTCGGTAGTTGATGCTCAAGCCGAAAATATGGAATTATCCCATTCTCATGATCTTCGTTGATACACTCAGCACAGAAACGCCATTCATGGTTGTATTTAAAGGTATACGCCATAGTGGGCATCAGCAGTTTGTTGCCTGTTATTTCAATATTTGCCGGAATAAACGGTTCGTAAACACCAAATAATGTATTGGCCTTTAAAAACTCCTTATATGACTCGCCTTGACCAAACTGGTTATAGAGATCTTTATACAGCGGTCTATCAATGGCATTAGGGTGTTGCATAGACACATCTGTCGAAATGTCCTTCAACGCATTTTTATAAGTTCTAAACCCAGAGAACAAGTGATGCCTTCCCAGTAACCCGATCAGGTGCTCCTCTGGTCTTAGAACCGTATTGAAGTGGGCAACTTGATGACTACAGCCCATTTTTATTCCCCAAAAAACGTTCTATGTAAGCATCCTTATCTAACCCACTGAGATTTCTCAGATCATCTTTAGGAATAAACGTGGTTTTAGCGGCAGGCACATCAATCGTCATCCCGTCATCTTCAACAACTGGCAAGACTGATGAGTTTGACTTAGTGCATTTATCAATAACAACATCAACTAAATGCGGTTTATTGTCTCCCCAACCATCTAGCTTGATTAAATCTTCATATCCGCCATATTTGCCGTTTCGAAGAGCATCTAACGCTGGATGTAACAATTTAAATTGATCAAAGTACACATCCTGTACCACTTGCGGAGTAATTTCTTCTAGCTCTGAACTAATCGCTTCCTCATAGCAAAACTTAATTAAACGAACTAATAATTTTTGAATACCTTGGCTATAGTAAAACAGTGCTTCCTTTACATCTTCGTCAAATGAAAATTTGTTTTTCAACAGCTCAGGTTTATAGAACGAGTTTACGAACACATCAAAATAAGGATTTTCGATAACCTCGATGGAGTCACCTTGCGCCTCAATAGTTTGTTTTACCCCATCAAATTCAAATACTCTGCCAGAAGATAGCCTTCTTGCTGTGGACATAGTAGTGCGGAACAATGGCATCACCGCATATGTGCCAGCTACAATCATTGGGATGCCAATTGAATTAAAAAAGTTATCGATAAAACTCAAAGTAGCTTTATCTACTTTATCGTCCTCGTTAACACAGCGTTGAATTTCATCGATGAAAACAATGCCGATGCTGTGGCAAAAAGCAATGTTCTTCGCTTCTTGGATGAGTACGGCAATATTACTCTTATCACCTTTCCACTCATCGTAATAACCTTGACCTTTTGGTGTTTCCAGTGCTTCATCTACCGCAGCCAAAAAATTGAGAATGAAGCCTTTTTTAGTCTTTGTTGCTGGAGCTTCGAACTTCAAATATACAATCTGTTTCTTATTCAAGTAATGGCCTTTGTAACCATTATGTTGAATCACTGGCTCCAGTAAAGAAAAGCATTTTTCGATGGAAACTGTTTTTCCACCACCGCTCAAACCAACGACTCCAATGCATGAAGATAAATTTATTTTAGGCGGTAATTGATAGTCCTTATCTGTAGCAACACTATGCTGTATCGCATCTGTTTCTGGCTTTATTGGATTTCGATGCAGATAACTTACCATGATGGCTTTAACGATAGACTTATACAGCGTATACATTTCTGGATCTGGCACGTATATCGTGTCTAATAATTCAACCATTAGTTCACGATCAAAATCATCCATTTCCTGCACATCACTATCAACCGATAAATCGATACGAATACGTTTAGTAAATGCTTCGATCTTCATGGCTGGCCTAATGGCTTCAATCAGCGGATTATTGTTGAATGCGTTAATTTTATGTTTTCGATAAACAACTTTTTTTATTTTGGTCATATTTTTGAACCTTATTAGTTTTAATGTTTAAGTTGACGCTTGTAGCGTATGATTTAGTTTCCATTGGAATTTGCTCCGTACATTTTTGCGAATTGATTACTCATAGCCTGATGCTTGGTGGAAATTCTCACCGTGGTATCAGGATCACGAGTTTCGTTACCCAAAAGCTGGGTAAATAAGTTTGACGTTTTTTGATCCTCCATTTTCTTTTGGATCAAAGCGGTTAATCTAGTAAGTGAATTTGGCGAGTTGCGTTTAGGCGTGTAAGTGCCTTCTAACTCTTTTTTGGCCTCCTCTTGTTTCTCTTTAGTAAATTGCATTTGCGCTATTCGTGCCTCGCGCTCTTTACGCTTCTGAGCAGCACGTTCAGCGGAATAAATTTTCATGCGGTGCAGCGCATCAAACCAGCTTTTATGCTCAAAAGCCTCCGACTGCGATTCATTTAACTCTGCGGTATAAATAACGCCATCCCAGCGATACCAAATACGCATGGTAGATCCGTCAAAATAGCGAATATCCAGCTTTTTAACTTTGCGGTTTTTATTGTCAGTCAACCAACCTTGAGACGCAGCAAAATTACATTTGTAATAAATACCATTGTATTTAATTCCCTGTGCTGTAGTTGTTGCTGAACCAGAGGGAAGCAGCTTATATAAAACCTCCTCTTTGGTTCTAACCATACCGCGCCCACCATTCATGTAATGCTTTAAGCCAAAGTTCCAGACTTCGCGACAAGTCGCACCGACTCCTTGCTCAGACATAGCTTTGTCATGTAGCCGCGCATTAAACACATCGTTATTACGAATTAATGTGTTCGTTATCAATAGCTGGATAAATTTGTCTTGGGTGTAAACAGCTAAATTAGACGCGTGCTTTTCACCCTTTTCAGGTAGACGCTCGACATAGCCCGGCATAAATTGAATAACGTCATTCTTATCTTGCTGAAACCCGCCTTCTACGGTGCCCTTGCGACTTCCTGAATATATCTGGGTATAGTTGATGCAACTTATCCCAAATTTTTCTTCCAGCAGTTGCTTCATATTCTTACTAGGGTATTCAACACCGTTGTCGATGGTGAGTTCACTACACACATGGAAACATGGCCAGTCTTCAGCGTTAATT
This sequence comes from Pseudoalteromonas sp. PSi26, assembly GCF_054960575.1. NCBI lineage: Bacteria > Pseudomonadati > Pseudomonadota > Gammaproteobacteria > Alteromonadales > Pseudoalteromonadaceae > Pseudoalteromonas > Pseudoalteromonas sp. PSi26. The sequence continues at coordinate 13,125 of NZ_JBHNYT010000017.1, forward strand.
TCAATTCCATAACGCTGACAGAACTCAACTTTATCAGTGAAAGCGTTGTACAAAGCTTGTAGTACTCCTTCCCAATTAGGACCACCAATGCCGACATGAAACCCAACAACCATCCCTGAGAAAGTATCAACGACCCTGTAAACCGTTGGCCTGCCAGAAGACAATCTGTACTCTGTAAAATAAGGGAATAATAAGTAAACGTCTTCGATGGTGGCATCTACTTCGTACCTGAACGCAGGCCCTTTAACACCGTCACGCGCTCGTCCTAGTCGGCTTTCAAATTCTTTTAGATATTTCTTCTCACCTTTGTTTAACCAATTAAGTTTGTGCTCATTTTCTAAGTGTTTAACGTAAGAATAATATTGGTCATAACTGATGCATTCAGATTCAGGCAGTGGCACTCTAATCACAGACTTTTCACCAAACTCATCAATTATTACCTCTTCCTTTGTTTGGTAGTAATAATCGTAGATTTGATACATTTTAGTATGTGGATACTTGTCGAATTTACGCTTACCTAATTTCTTAAGGTGTTTCTCAATTAACTTGTTGTCGTATTCTGTGCGTGCGCGGTAATTAGTATTGTCAGACTTTCGGCCTTTTTTACATGTGATATCCGATACTTTGGCTGGCAAGACAAAACTGCTTCCGCAATAACGATAATTCGGAAACATGGCGTTAAAGCAGCCTCCACGCATAAAGTATTGGCAAAGTAGTCGAGATATATGCTCAGCTTTTACTCCTGTTTCTCTACTACGCTCAACAATGATTTGATTGCCTGATTTGCTGTATAGATACGCCAATCGTTTTGCTTCATCCTCGACAATTGGACGAATTAACTCATAGTTTATTGTCGCCTGCTCAATGCGCTCTTCTCTAATTTCAGCCTTCTTTTCAGTACTTTTGCTTTTTGGCAGGTGTAAGCCATTTTGATATTCATACCCGTCAACAATGTATTGATAATCATCAATCATCTCGATGAAATCACCAATTTCCATCCATTTCGGTTTACTTTGATGGCGACTAGGTGTTGGACGTTTAGGGCTTTTGGTTCTAGCTCTGCGTTTAGCGACTGCTTGGGTTAAATCAAAAAAAGCAATACGATCATCTTGAACATCAACAATAAGGTAGTTCAGTGAGCCTGACTCGGTATAAACACGACTATGTTTGTTAAACACGCTTAAGCCACCTCTTTAAATGGTGGTTCTTTCAGCGCTAAAGGCTCGAAAATTTTGATTGGGCGCTCTAAATCAGCCGGGATCAACTGTGACCATATCCCCCATTGAAATAAAGCAAAACCATCACTGAAGCTAATTCCAAGCTTTCGTGCCGTTAACTTTATCAGCTCGTTAATATGTGTATCAGGGCGGCAAAAAGCGATGTTGATAAATTCATAAGTGAATTTTTCAGCATGATGTACAAACTCATGGCGGTACTCCGCACTCTTTCTGGCCCAAACAAGGTTATCAGCATGGTTTTTAGATATGTTGAGATCTGTCTCAACATGAAACGGAATGCCTTTTTTTTCATAATACCGCTTTTCTAACTCCAACTTTTGCAGTGTGCGAGTGATCGAAATCGGATGCTTCGTTTCTGTTAAAAACGAAGCGATTGGTTTATAGGTTCGAGCAACCTTTATAATTTCGCCTGTTTCAAAATCAACTTCAGTACAAAACAAGTCGGAACTTAAAACACACGCTTGACCATCTTCGTCAACGGGGTACTTGATCCCCATTTCAACAGACAAATTAATACACAGCTCTAAATCGTACAGTGGGAATTGTTCATAAAAGCTCACCGTTTCTGGTTGTGCTTCCCGAACAAGTCCTAGACGCTTCTCACCATCGCTTAAAAAGTGGTGTTTTAAATCTGATTTTATGCCTGAAAAAAAATGCCTACGCGTACCTTTTGGACCGGACCATACTTTGATCAAGGGTTCATATTTCCCCTTGGCTAATTTTTTAAGCCAAGTTTCAATGATTGAAGTTGCTTTGTTTAACTTGATTTGCATTTGCTATCTCTAAAATTCGTTTATTTTTTAGAAATAGCAGTTGATCATGTGGTTTGCAATTAGGATTAGTAAATATAAATTATTGGTTTTTATAGATATTTTTATATTTATTAATTAATCAGTAGAGTTTTCATCAACTGTGAAGAACATATAGTTTTAAATTTTTCAATGACATAAATAAGTATAATTAATATAACTAAAAATATCTATACTAGCTTTAGTATACAATATTTAGTTATATGCAAATCCAGTTATGTAACAAACAAATCTAACCAAAAATCCGTACTGTCGGGCAAATCTCCTTGCTTATTTATCTAATTTATATAAATTAGATAAATTACTATCGAAAAGAAGAATAGTCTTATGAACGAGCAAGCGATCTTCGAGCATATCAAACAAGCATTAAGTGATGCGCCACGCAATCAATACACCACTGAAATGCATCTGCAAATGATCAAATACGCTGATAGTTTAAAAAGCATGACTGCCAAAGAATTTTGCGAAGGCGTTGGCTTAAAACCCAGTTTTGGCACTGAATTTTCTAAAATGCGTAATCTCACTCACCGTTTAAAAGCAGCAGGCTTAAACACCGACTTGCTCTAACCGCTCAGGCACAAGGATTTAAAGGAACACTCATGGCAATTAAAAAGACAGAACTGTATTCATCATTATGGGCAAGCTGTGACGAACTGCGTGGCGGTATGGATGCCAGCCAGTATAAAGACTACGTACTAACCATGCTCTTCATGAAGTACGTTAGTGATAAATACAAAGGCGACCCATACGGCATGATAGTGGTGCCAGAAGGTGCTAGCTATGACGACATGATAGCCGCCAAAGGCGATAAGGAAATTGGCGATAAAATTAATAAGATCATCGCTGCGCTTGCAGAAGAAAACGACCTTAAAAGCGTGATAGACGTCGCCGACTTCAATAACGAAGATATGCTGGGTAAAGGTCAAGACATGGTAGACCGCCTCACTAAATTAGTCGGTATATTTCAAGACTTAGACTTATCTTCTAACCATGCTGGCGGTGACGATTTATTAGGTGATGCTTATGAATATTTGATGCGTCATTTCGCTACTGAATCTGGTAAATCAAAAGGCCAGTTCTACACGCCATCTGAGGTTTCTCAAATACTCGCTAAAGTGGTGGGCATTAAAGAAGATACGCCACAAGATGCCACTGCGTACGACCCTACCTGTGGTTCAGGTTCATTGTTATTAAAGGCCAGCGACCAAGCAGAGCGAGGTTTAACCCTTTACGGGCAAGAAAACGACAAGGCCACTAGCGCACTTGCCCGTATGAACATGATCTTGCATAACAACACCACTGCCAAAATATGGAAAGGCAACACACTTGCCAACCCACAGTGGAAAGATGCCCCTAATCAATTAAAAACATTTGATTTTTCGGTTGCCAACCCGCCATTTTCAAATAAAAACTGGACCAGCGGCTTAACGCCAGAAAACGATTTATATAACCGTTTTACGTGGGGTATTCCACCAGAGAAAAATGGTGACTACACCTTTTTACTGCACATCATCAAAAGCTTAAAAAGCACAGGTAAAGGCGCGGTGATCTTACCGCATGGTGTGTTATTCCGTGGTAATGCTGAAGCTACTATTCGTGAAAACCTGATCAAACAAGGTTATATCAAAGGCATTATTGGTTTACCTGCTAACTTATTCTACGGCACGGGTATTCCAGCCTGTATTATCGTGATTGATAAAGAGCACGCGCAAAAAGCGGTGACTAGTTTTAATGAGGGTGATGCAGAGTTACCAACCGTATCAGGCCGACCAATCTTTATGATTGATGCCAGCAAAGGCTTCATTAAAGATGGCAACAAAAACCGCCTGCGAAGCCAAGATATTCATAAAATTGTTGATGTGTTTAATAAAGGCATCGAGCTTGAGCGTTTTAGCCGCTTAGTGCCCATTGATGAAATTGCCGCGAACGATTACAACCTTAATATACCGCGTTATATCGATTCCTCTGAGCCAGAAGATTTGCACGATTTAAGCGCTCACCTGCAAGGTGGCATTCCAAACCGAGATATCGATGCCCTTGAGCACTACTGGCAAGTATTCCCAAGCATCCGAGCTACATTATTCAAACCAGCACGTGACGGTTACAGTCACGGTATGATTGAAGCAAGCGCGGTTAAAAGCAGTATTCTTGCTCATCAAGAGTTTAAAGACTTTGCCAGCCGCAGCTTATTGCCATTTAAGAATTGGATACCAGAAGCTAAATTAAAAGAAATTAAAGTAGGCGATAACCCGAAAAACTTTATCTTTAACATTTCAGAAAACTTATTAAATAGCTATGCCAATAGCGACTTATTAAGCAAATACGATATTTACCAAATCCTTATGGATTACTGGGCTGATACCATGCAGGACGATGTGTATGTATTGGTACAGGACGATTGGCAAGCAGGTAATACCCTTCGTGAACTTATTGCTAAAAAAGGTGAAAAGCTTAAAGAAGCACCTGACTTAATCATCAATAAGAAAAAGTACAAAGCCGAGATTATTCCACCTAGCTTAATCGTTTCACGTTATTTTGCTGACGCACAAACTCAGGTTGATGCGCTGCAAGCTAAGCAGGATGAGGCAACTCAAGCATTAGAAAGCTATTTAGAAGAGCATGGTGGTGAAGATGGCTTATTAATTGAAGCCATCAACGATAAAGACAAAATCACCAAAGCCAGCGTTGCGGCTAGAACAAAGCTAGCAACCGATGCTGATGAAGTTAAAGCGCTGAAACAAGCAACCAAGCTGTTTAACGCTGAAGCGGCTGCGAAGAAAGCAGTGAAAGAAGCGCAAGAAGCTCTGGACCTAAGCGTATTCAACCAATATCCAAAACTTGATGTTAGTGAAATAAAAACACTGATTGTCGATGACAAATGGTTAGCCACTCTAAAAGCCAATATCGTTAGTGAAATTGAACGTGTAACCCAGCAAATGGCAAACCGGGTTAAACAACTGGAAGAGCGCTACAGCGCGCCATTGCCAACCCTTTCCAACTCAGTTGGCGAGTTAAGCGATAAAGTCGCAGGCCACTTAAAAGCAATGGGATTGGAGTGGTCATTATGAGCGTAATTGAGCAAATAGTTCCTGACGGATATAAACAAACTGAAGTAGGGGTGATTCCTGATGATTGGGGCGTTTCGTCTTTTGATGATATTTCTTCGCTTATTGGCGATGGTATACATACAACCCCGAACTATGACGAAAATGGTGACTTTTATTTTGTAAACGGGAATAACTTGATTAATGGCTCCATAAGCCTTGATGGTAATACCAAGAAAACAAATCTAACTGAATATAAAAAGCACAAAAAACCTTTAGACCAAAAAACATTGTTATTATCAATTAATGGAACCATTGGCAACGTAGCTGAATACAATAATGAATCTATAGTGTTAGGTAAAAGTGCAGCTTTTATAAACGTCAAAAAAGGTACTGAAAAGAAATATATTTTCTATGTTTTAGGCTCCCACAGAACAAAGCTGTCTTTCTTTGACGGTTTAACTGGTTCTACTATCAAAAATTTAGGACTAGGAACAATTAGAACAACATTATTGCCTCTTCCTCCTAAAAAAGAACAAACCGCCATTGCCAATGCCTTATCCGATGTTGATGCGCTATTGACAGAATTGGAAAAGCTGATCGCAAAAAAACAAGCGATTAAAACCGCCACCATGCAGCAACTGCTCACAGGCAAAACCCGTTTACCGCAATTTGCCACTTACACCGAAGGCGAAAAGCAAGGCCAGCCAAAAGGCACAAAACCCAGCGAACTAGGCGAAATCCCTGAGGATTGGGATGTAGTTTCTATAGCTAAGTTAACTAAAAATATTATTGACTATCGAGGACGCACTCCCAAGAAGTTAGGTATGGATTGGGGAGGTGGTGACATTGTTGCGTTATCTGCCGGGAACGTGAAAAAAGGTTACATCGACTTCGAAGAAGAGTGCTATTTAGGCTCAGACGAGCTTTATAAAAAATGGATGAAAAATGGCGATGTTGAACAAAATGATATTGTTTTCACTATGGAAGCACCCTTAGGTAATGTCGCTCTGGTTCCAGACTCAAAACGTTATATCCTCAGCCAACGAACCATATTGCTACAACTCAAAAGAGAAGAATATGAATCAACCTTCGTCTATCAGTTAATGATGTCTGATCAGTTCCAAAAACTGCTTAGTGATAGTGCAACAGGCTCAACAGCTCAAGGTATCAAAAGAACCCGTTTCGAACAGTTACTCCTTTGCTTACCTAGTAGCAAAGAAGAGCAAACCGCCATCGCTACCATCCTATCGGATATGGATAACGAAACCCAAACCCTTGAACAGCGCCTAGCGAAAACCCGCCAAGTCAAACAGGGAATGATGCAGGAACTACTTACAGGGCGCACGAGGTTGCCATTTTGATTTGCACAAATTGCGTTTACCACAACTCTTTTCAAAGATTCGTGGATAGTACAGGTATAAACTCAGAATGTAGTTACTGCGGCAAAGAAAATATATGTGTCGAAGATGAAGTATTAGACCAGTTTTTGTTAGGCAAAGTGCATGATATTTTAGTTCCTGTTAACGAATTATCCGACTACCAACAAGCGATGATATTCGAATGTGGTAGTGATGAAGTCAGTCTTTTTGAACTACTCGAATTCATTGAAACGCATGTCCCAATAGTGAATGGGACTTATCTTGAGGGATTACTCGAAAGACAACCGAATGATACCGATGATAATGGCAGACCAATTTTATATACTTTGGATGATGGAAATCTTGAAGACTTGAATGATTTTGAAAACCGTTGGTTTGATTTTATTAACTCTATTCAGCACAAGAAACGATTTTTCAATAAGTCAGCATTTTCTTTCTGCAAGGATCTATTTGGAACAATTATTAACGAAGACAAACTGCTACCTTCCCTAGTAATTGATTTACCAATCACGCAATCTCTTTACCGCGCAAGGATTGGTTATAGCGTTGCAGATATCGAACTCATTAGTAAAAACCCTATAAGTCAGTTAGGCGCTATTCCTGCTAATCTGGCTAGTTCGCAAAGAATGACACCAGCAGGAGTCTCCGCTTTTTATGCCGCCTTCGATCGGAATACTTGTATTAGTGAATTAAGACCAATTGTTGGCGATCGCGTAGTTTCTGGTGAATTTCGTCCGATTAGAGCTTTAAAGCTTTTGGATTTGAACGCCTTGAAAGATATACAAATTGATGACGATATATTCTCCGATAGATGGAAGGTTCTATCTCATGCTTATGCATTTTTTCCTGAGATGACCTTCAAGCTTACGCGCCCATCCAGTCGTCACAATCAACATGATTACTTAGCGACTCAAGTCATCTTCGAATTTCTCAGCACTGAATTTGGTTCTCAAATTGATGGAATTATTTATCCTTCGATTCAAACCAACGGTGATAGTCACAATGTGGCCTTATTCCCGGAACATTCTCTAGCAAACAACGGAACTATATATCTCGATAATGCAGATCCTTTTCAAGAAGATAATGCTGCTTTGTTTTTTGTTCCGGAGTCAATCAGATTTCATAGAGTTAGAAGTGCAAGCTATAACGCAACGGAAGAAGATAACTCGGTAATGCTAACAGCGGGTGATACGGTTTTAAAGCGCCTATTTCCAAGAGAAAGGTATTGAACATGGCGTTGCTTATTAAGGTACGAGTGCATGGCTGAATGTAATACTCTATTTAAAGAACATTACTTTGTAGGTTGGGATGTCGGTGGCTGGAATTGCGCTAGAAACCGTAATAGCCGTGATGCTTTAGTGATCCTCAATAGTAAAAATCAAATTGTTGGTGCGCCTTGGCGCGGAAACTTATCACCAACCATTAATTCGGCAAACAACCAAACTGATTTTATTACTTCACTATTTTCGCTCTGCCAAACTGAATGTTCTGGTGGTCACATTACCTTTGCAATAGACTCGCCCCTTGGATTTAGTGAACATTTTTATGACTTATTGACAGGGAAATTTGTAGATTGTGATACCGCTAATGCGCTAAACCCTTATCTATTTAGGTATACAGAGCGCTTTTTAGCTGAGTGGGGCTACACACCTCTCTCCCCGATTAAAGATATGATTGGTAGTCAGGCGACAAAAGGTATGCACACCTTGGCTAAATTTGTGCCTGATATAAAACAAACTGGCGTGTGGCAAAGTGATAACATCACCGCAATTGAAGCTTATCCATCTCCATGTGCTCAGTCCGCCATTATTGATAAATTGCAAAAAAATGCTGGGCTTGATTGGCGCATTAATGAAATTGGAGAAGAACAGTTAGTCGATCACCGCTTACCAACACAAGATCATATTGATGCATTTACCTGTGCATTAATTGCCAAATTATTTGTTGAGCAGCCAGAGGTACTTAGGTTCCCTGATGACCTAACGCCACATAAAGAGGGATGGATTTTCCTCCCCACAGATTGCTTTAATGAAAAGAATAGAAAAGAGCACTTTTTGATTAGTGAAGAATAACAAGGATGAAGCCATGAGTAATGTCGGTCAATTAGAGAGAAAAACCCAAAACCGCGTGGTTAAGTTTTTTACAGAACAGCTTAATTACGATTACTTAGGTAATTGGGAATACCGTGAAGGTAACAGCAATATTGAAAAAGACTTGGTGACTAAATGGCTTAAAGGTCGTGGAATTTCTGATGCTCTGATTAACCGTACATTACGCCAACTTGATACTGCCGCAGCGCTTGGTGAAGGCAAAAAGCTATTTGATGCCAACAAAGATGTTTATCGCCTACTCCGTTATGGCGTAAAGGAAAAAGAAGGCGCTGGTGAGCAGAACCAAACTGTTTGGCTAATAGACTGGAAAAACCCAGAAGCTAACGACTTTGCCATTGCTGAAGAAGTTACCGTAAAGGGTGAATTGAAAAAGCGCCCTGATATTGTGATTTATGTTAATGGCATTGCACTTGGTGTAATTGAATTAAAACGCTCTTCAGTATCTGTCAGCGAAGGTATTCGCCAAAACTTAGACAATCAAAAGAAAGCGTTTATTCGTAACTTCTTTACCACTATGCAGCTTGTAATGGCAGGTAATGACTCCCAAGGTGTTCGCTACGGCACGATTGAAACATCTGAAAAATATTATCTCGAATGGAAGGAGCCGGAAGGCGCTGGTTGCTTACCGCCTGCGGAGATAGCAACAAAAACACCGTTAGATAAACATGTCGCACAGCTATGTGATAAAAAACGCTTCTTACAGCTTATTCACGATTTTATTGTTTTTGATGCAGGGGTGAAGAAGACCTGCCGACACAATCAATACTTCGGCATCCAAGCGGCACAGAAACACGTTAAAACGCACGATGATGGCATTATCTGGCACACGCAAGGTTCTGGCAAAAGCTTAACGATGGTTTGGCTTGCCAAGTGGATACGCGAAAATGTAACGGATTCACGGGTGCTTATTGTTACTGACCGAACCGAATTAGACGAACAAATAGAAAAAGTATTCTCTGGTGTTGATGAAGAAATCTATCGTACCAAAAGTGGACGGGATTTAGTTGCCACACTGAATCAACCTAACCCTTGGTTATTTTGCTCACTGGTACATAAGTTTGGCCGTAACGGCGAAGCAGTCACAGAAGAAGACGATGATGAAGCAACAAAAGATTACCTTGAAGCATTAACCAAAAACCTACCAACTGACTTTGCTGCAAAAGGTAACTTGTTTGTATTTGTTGATGAGTGTCATCGAACTCAATCGGGCAAGCTGCACGAAGCAATGAAAGCCCTGTTTGATAAAGGAGAGGGGCCTGAAGCCATGTTTATCGGCTTTACAGGTACGCCACTGATGAAAAAGGACAAGAAGAAGTCCTTGGAAGTCTTCGGACCATATATTCACACTTACAAGTTTGATGAAGCCGTAAGTGACGGTGTGGTGCTAGATCTGCGTTATGAAGCAAGAGATATTGATCAGCATTTAACCTCAGAAAAAAAAGTAGACCAGTGGTTTGAAGCTAAGACTAAAGGACTTTCTAACCTTGCTAAAATGCAGCTCAAACAAAAATGGGGCACCATGCAAAAAGTGCTATCTAGCAAATCTCGCTTAGAACAAATTGTTAGCGACATTTTAATGGATATGGAAATCAAACCTGCACTGATGTCTGGTAGAGGCAACGCCATGCTTGTGTGCGCTAGCGTCCATCAAGCATGTGTTGTTTATGATTTGTTTAGTAAGACCGATCTTGCAGGAAAATGTGCAGTAGTAACCAGTTATCAGCCAGTCGCAGGCGCTATAAAAGGCGAAGAATCTGGTGAAGGTTTAACTGAAAAGCTATTTAAATATGACACCTATCGCAAGATGTTAGCTGAGTACTTTGAGCAAAGCGAAGAAGAAGCCGCGAAACGTGTTGAAGAGTTCGAAAAAGCCGTTAAGAAACGATTTATTGAAGAACCGGGTCAAATGCGCCTGCTGATAGTTGTAGATAAGCTGCTCACTGGCTTCGATGCCCCTTCTGCTACTTACCTTTATATCGATAAAAAGATGGCTGACCACAACCTATTTCAAGCGATATGCCGAGTAAACCGACTGGATGGTGAAGATAAAGACTACGGTTACATCATCGACTATAAAGACTTATTCCGTTCACTTGATAAAGCCATTAAAGATTACACAGCCGAAGCCTTTGATGGTTACGATGCTGACGATGTTAAAGGGCTTTTAAAAGATCGATTACAAGAGTCACGCGCTGATTTAGATAATGCGCTGGAAGCAGTACGAGCGTTGTGTGAGCCAGTGAAAGCACCTAGAGATACTAAGGATTTTATCCATTATTTTTGTGGTGAATCTGGTGTTGAACCTAAAGATGAAAATGAGCGAACTGAAAAAGAGGCATTGCGTTTAACTCTATATCAATCAGTCGCTAAATTAATTCGCGCATACACCAACCTTGCTAATGAAATGGAACAAGCTGGTTACACCTTTGAAGAAGCCGAAAATATTAAGAAAGAAGTCGCGTACTTCGAAAAGGTGCGTGATGAAGTCAAACTCGCCAGCGGTGATTTGCTCGAAATGAAACGTTTTGAGCCTGCGATGCGTCATCTATTGGATATGTACATTCGAGCTGATGACAGTGAGTTACTGATGGATTTTGAAGAGTTAGGCTTGATTGATCTAGTAGTGAACAACAACGGTAAAAGTTTAGAAGATTTACCTGAAGGCTTGCGTAATAATGAAGATGCAATGGCTGAAGCTATTGAGAATAACGTAAGAAAAACTATCGTTGATGAAAACCCTGTAAACCCTAAATACTTCGACAGCATGGCAACGTTGCTCGATGAAATCATTAAGCAGCGAAGAGAACAAGCCATTAGCTATCAGGAATACCTTGAGCAGATCAAAGCTCTAGCCAATAAAGTGGTTAATCCAAGTGAAAATACCGCGCAAAACTACCCTACGTCTGTTGATACGCCAGCCAAACAAGCAATTTATGACAACTTAGGTAATGATGAAGTACTTACTACTAAAATTGATACCGCTGTTCGTTATACCAAGAAAGCTGATTGGCTTGGAGATAGGTTCAAGGAACGTGAGATAGCCAACGCAGTGCGAGAAGAAGCGGCTGGTTATAACATCAATATTGTTGATGTGATGGAGCTAATTAAAGCTCAGAAGGAATACCATTAGTGCGCCATACTAAAAGCAATGCTCAAAGCGTTGAAGTAGTTCGTATTGGCGATATTGATGTAGAGATAAATCGCAGAGCTATTAAAAACATTCACTTAAGCGTACTACCGCCAAACGGCAAAGTACGCTTGTCTATTCCTGAAGGAACGAGTGAACAGAAGATCAGGCTGGCAATTGTTAATAAACTGGCTTGGATCAAAAGACAGCAAGCTGATTTTTCAGGCCAAGAGCGCCAATCAATACGAGAAATGGTTAATGGTGAATGCCACTACCTATGGGGTAAGAAATACCGCTTAAAGCTTGTTGAGGCACAAGGGAAATACGTAGTTACCGCAAAAGGCAACGGTAATTTAGTATTAGCAGTTGCAGAAAATACGTCAACCGACAATAAGCTCAAACTGCTTAACCGTTTCTATCGAGATGAAATGCAGCGCTCAGTTGAGAAATTATTACCTCAATGGGAAAAAAAACTAGGTGTAAACGCTGGTTCTATCAACATCAAAAAGATGAAAACCAAATGGGGAAGCTGCAATATTCAAGCTAAGCGTATATGGCTTAACCTCGAACTTGCTAAGAAGCCACCAGAGTGTATGGAGTTCATCCTTGCCCACGAGCTAGTTCACTTGCTAGAACGCCACCATAATGAGCGATTCAGATCTTTCATGGACAAACATATGCCCAACTGGCGTGAGCGCAGAGACTTACTAAATAGCTTGCCTCTGGCCTATGAGGATTGGAGTTATTGATTGTCTAAAACGATCATAGATCTCAATAAGGTTAGTGGAAGCATTTGTACTTCCATTTCATTAGGTTTGGTTTGAAACTTCACTTTGATATTGATGTTATACAGTAAAGAAATAATTTTAGGTAATTCTTGCTGTTTAAAAGCGCCAGAAGGAATAAGAATACAATCAATGTTATTTGCCGATAACATAAGCTCTACTTTATGGCTCAACGTTTGTAACCCAATTTTATCAAGCTCAAAACACTGAGGTAAAAGTCGAACTTGAAGTTGTGGTGATTTGAGCAAATCAAGACAAAAGCGTTTGACGCTTGAGTAAGAAGATTTTTGAGTATTTAAAGTTTTCATGATTCCACCTTTCAAATTAATGACACATTAAATTTATTAGATGAAAAACCAAGTTCGCACAAGTTACAGATACGTATAACACGCTGTTTTAAAAGGATTTAATAAACATAAAATTATATGCTTATTTTTATGTTTATTAATTTACAAAGATTAGAACTACTTGAAATATATGCAGTAATTGATATAGATATTTTTAGTTTTATTAATAAATTATCGATATTGATATAAATAATTTGCTAAAAGTCTTTTTCATTTTTTTTGAAAAAATCAAATTAGCCTTCGATTTTGAGGCAAAAAAAAGCGGATCATTAAGATCCGCTTTTCAATTTTGTTCTTAATCTGAATTAACCAACTTAATTAAGATAACCATCTTAATTAAAACGTTAACCCACTTAATTACATGATCACATCATTCAAAAATTAGTCGCGATATGTCTCTACCGCTGGGCATGCACATACTAAATTACGGTCGCCGTATACGTCATCGATACGCGTAACAGTTGGCCAGAACTTGTCTTTAGCAACGCTTGGCACTGGGAATGCAGCGTAAAAACGGTCGTACGCACGGTCCCATTCGTTACCAAGTACGTCAGCTTGTGTATGCGGTGCAAACACAAGTGGGTTGTTTTCGATTGACCATTCGCCAGAGATTACTTTATCGATTTCGCCTTTGATTGACACCATTGCTTCGATAAAGCGGTCTATCTCGCCTTTTGACTCAGACTCAGTTGGCTCTATCATCAATGTGCCCGCTACTGGGAACGACATAGTGGGTGAGTGGAAGCCGTAATCTTGTAGGCGCTTAGCGACGTCCATTTCAGTAATGCCTGACGCTTCTTTCAATGGGCGTAAGTCAACAATACATTCGTGAGCAACGCGGTTGTTGCGGCCACGGTATAAAATTGGGAAGTGCTGGCTTAACTCGTGCGTTAAGTAGTTAGCGTTCACAATCGCCATTTCTGTGGCTTGTTTTAAGCCCTCTGACCCCATCATGGCAATGTACGCCCATGAAATAGGTAAAATAGCGGCTGAGCCGTAAGGCGCTGCCGATACGGCACCGTTGTTAATGTTTGTACCTGGTACGTTAATTACGCTGTGGTTTGGCATAAATGGCGCAAGGTGCGATTTAACACCAATTGGGCCTACACCTGGGCCGCCGCCACCGTGTGGAATACAAAACGTTTTGTGCAAGTTTAAGTGCGATACGTCTGAGCCAATAAAGCCCGGGCTTGTTACACCCACTTGCGCGTTCATGTTTGCGCCGTCCATGTAAACTTGGCCGCCGTGCTCATGAATAATGTCACATAGTTCACGAATGGTTTCTTCGTAAACACCATGGGTAGATGGGTATGTGATCATGGCACACGACAGGTTTTCAGACACGTCTTCAGCTTTCGCTTTTAAGTCTTCCATGTCGATGTTGCCGTTTTTATCACAGTTAACCACAACAATTTTCATGCTCGCCATTTGTGCCGACGCTGGGTTAGTGCCATGCGCTGAGCTTGGAATTAAACAAACATTACGGTGTGCGTCCCCTCGTGACTCGTGGTATTTACGAATGGCAATTAAGCCTGCGTATTCACCTTGTGCACCCGAGTTTGGCTGAAGTGAAACCGCATCGTAACCCGTAATGTTAACTAGCCAGTCGTGTAGCTCGTTAATCATTATTTGGTAACCTTCTGCTTGGTCTAGCGGGCAGAATGGGTGAAGGTTTGCAAACTCAGGCCATGTAACTGGGATCATCTCAGCAGTCGCGTTTAGTTTCATGGTGCATGAACCTAACGAGATCATTGAGTGGTTAAGCGCTAAATCTTTGTTTTCAAGGCGCTTAATGTAGCGAAGCATGTCTGTTTCGCTGTGGTAGCTGTTAAAGTTTGGATGCGTTAATACTTCGTCATCACGTACTAAACTCGCTGGAATAGAGTCGCTACCGTTTGCTTCAATATCGGCTGCTATATTGTCTACGCTTAGGCCGTGGCCTTCACCTAATACAATATCAAATAGCTCGGCTACATCGGTGCGTGTGGTGGTTTCTGAAACCGAAATTGAGTATTCGCCGTCGTGGTTTGTAGCAAAGTTAACGCCTTTGGCAAGTGCTCGTGCTATTACGTCGTCTTTGTTGTCGCCAACAATTGTTAGCGTATCAAACCACGTGCTGTGCTTAAGGGTGATGCCTTTGGTTTTTAGGCCAGCAGCTAAAATATCAGCAAAGCGGTGTATACGCTGCGCGATAGTTTTTAAGCCTTGTGGACCGTGGTACACCGCATAAAACGCCGCCATGTTGGCAAGTAGTACCTGCGCTGTACAAATGTTTGAGTTGGCTTTGTCGCGGCGAATGTGTTGTTCGCGCGTTTGCATTGCCATACGCAGTGCGTCGTTACCTAAACGGTCTTTAGATACACCAATAATACGCCCTGGTAATGAACGTTTGTATGCGTCACGTGTTGCAAAAAATGCAGCATGTGGACCGCCGTACCCCATAGGTACACCAAAACGCTGAGCCGAACCTAATACTACGTCGGCACCTAATTTACCTGGTGCTTTTAATAGTAATAAACTCATAATGTCGGCTGCCACACAGGCAATCGCTTTTTTGCTTTGTACGCCGGCAATTAGGTCGGTTACGTCAACTATTTCACCCGATGTAGATGGGTATTGGAATAATGCGCCAAAAATATCGTGGTTAACAGCGTCGGCCGCTTTACCAATAATGATTTCAAAACCAAACTGCTCTGCACGGGTGCTTACTACGTCAATAGTTTGTGTGTGTACGTCGTCGGCAATAAAAAAGGCATTGGCTTTTTTAGCTTTAGACACACGTTTTGCAAGGCCCATTGCCTCGGCTGCAGCGGTTGATTCGTCAAGTAACGACGCGCTTGCTAAATCAAGGCCGGTTAAATCTAGGGTCATAGTTTGGAAGTTTAGTAACGATTCTAAACGCCCTTGTGCAATCTCTGGCTGGTACGGCGTGTACGCTGTATACCAACCCGGGTTTTCAAGTACGTTACGTAAAATTACGTGCGGTACGTGCGTTGGGTGGTAGCCTTGACCAATGTACGATTTGAAAACTTTATTTTTGCTTGCTACTGACTTTAAGTAGCTTAGTGTTTCAACTTCAGTACGGCTTTCGCCAATGCTTAGCGGTTGCTCTAGGCGAATGTTAGCCGGTACAGTTTGATCGATCAGCTCTTGTACACTCGATACTTCAAGAGCGCTCAGCATATCGCTTACTTGCGCGGGGCTTGGCCCTATATGGCGGCGAATAAAATCTTGCTTTTGCTCTAACTGCTCAAGAGATTTGGCGTTTGACATGTGTCTAGATTCCTATGATCCTAAATACTAATGGGTAACTAGTATTAATTAAAATATATGATGATTTAACGTCAAAATGGTATGGAAAATTGGCGATAAAATCATAAAAGCCCCATCAAACATAAAACGGGGCTTTTGAGTATCAATAAAGAGTGATTAGTCTTCGTCGATAGTGTGCGAGTAACCTTCAGCGTCTAATAGGTTGTCTAGTTCAGACTCATCAGATGCTTTAACACGGAATAACCAACCATCACCGTACGCGTCGTTGTTTACTGTTTCAGGTGCGTCTTCTAGCTCTTCGTTAATGGCAACAATTTCGCCGCTTATTGGTGCGTAGATGTCTGATGCCGCTTTAACCGACTCTGCTACTGCACAATCTTCGCCTGCGTCTACTTCATCGCCCACTTCAGGCAATTCAACAAATACCATGTCACCAAGTAGTTCTTGTGCGTGCTCTGTAATACCTACAGTAAAGGTACCGTCACCTTCGTTGCGAACCCACTCGTGTGAAGAAGCGTATTTTAATTCAGTAGGGATATTGCTCATTATCTTGTTCCTTTGGTTATGATACCAATCAAATTAAATATTTAACCAATCTAGCGGTCTAAATAAAGCGCTAACATCGTTATTAATTTATCAGGTAGAACAACTACATATCAAAATTAATGCCTTGTTATCACTCTATTTATCCGTCGCTGTAAGTGGCTAATAACTCAACATAATTGGTATTATTGGGTGATAACACCAAATTTAAATTATTGATTTACCGTTACGTACAAAGCTAGGCTTCACTACTTTAACGTTAACTAATTTTTTGCGCATTTCTACTTGAGCTGTGTCGCCTGTTGAACGTGGAACACGTGCAAGGGCTACACTAAAACCAAGTGTAGGTGAGAAAGTACCTGAGGTAATAACCCCTTCCCCACCGTCAACAATTACTTTTGAACCGCTACGCAATACGCCTTTTTCTTCAAGTACTAAACCAACAAGTTTGTCGGTGCTTTTTTCGGCGCGTTGTTTAACCAGTACGTCACGACCAATAAAGTCACGATCTTCTGGTTCCCATGCAATAGTCCATGCCATGTTAGCGGCAAGTGGTGATACACTTTCGTCCATATCTAGGCCGTAAAGGTTCATACCTGCTTCTAAACGTAGCGTGTCACGTGCACCTAAACCAGCTGGCGCTACACCTGCATCTAGCAGTTGTTGCCATAAATCGGCTGCTTGGTCGTTTGGTACTACAATTTCGTAACCGTCTTCGCCAGTATAACCCGTTGTAGCAATAAATAAATCACCCACTTGAACACCAAAAAACGGCTTCATACCTTCAACTGCTGCTTGTTGCTCTGCATTTAAAAGCGTGCCTGTTTTTTCGCGTGCGTTAGGGCCTTGTACTGCAATCATTGCAAACTCTGGGCGCTCAGTCACTGTAACGGCAAAATCGCTCGATACATTAGCTAAATGCGCTAAGTCTTTTTCGCGCGTAGCCGAGTTAACCACCAAGCGGTAAAACGTTTCGCTGAAAAAGTAAATAATAAGGTCGTCAATTACGCCGCCTTGCTCATTAAGCATGCCGGTGTAAAGTGCTTTTCCTGGTACGGTTAATTTAGCCACGTCGTTTGCTACAAGCTTACGTAAAAATGCTTTAGCTTGGTCGCCTTCAATATCAACAATGGTCATGTGTGATACGTCAAACATACCTGCATCGTTACGCACTGCATTATGTTCTTCTATTTGTGAGCCGTAGTTGATTGGCATTTCCCAGCCATGAAAATCAACCATTTTTGCGCCCGCTTCTAGGTGCTTAGCATGTAGTACAGTTTTAGAAGTCATAACATTCCTTCACGTTTTAAATTAACCCTTAATGGGCGTGGCTTAAATTAAAAACAGGCAAACATAGCTATGTTTACCTGTTGATTGTTTTGTTATGCGGCCTGATTTTGCATGACAGCAAAACCTTGCGTTTGCATATAGCTTTGCCATTTTTGTAGCTCTGGCGCTTTAGCTATGAGCACAAAATGCTGCTCATCTTTGTTATCAATTGCGGTAATAAATACCTCGCCGCTTTGCGCACCGTAGCATAGTTGCGTGTCAGATAATCGTAATCCGGGTGTTAACTTAAAGGCATCAACTAACGTATCAAAGGCGTTTTCCCCGCTTAAGGTAAAGCTGGTTAAGTCGGTACGAATAACGTAGTCAATATCAAAACGAAGCTGTTGTTCGTTTATAAGTGACTGTAATTGCAGGCTTGCGCTGTGGGGTAATACAAATCGAAAAGCGGTTTCGCTAAAATAATACACGGCGTAACTAAAGTCAGAATAAAAGTCGCCATCTAATGTGCCTTTTAAACCTAAACCGCTGGCCGTTAATTTTGTTAAATCGTGACCTAAAATACTGCTTAAAAATACAGAAGCTTCGCTGCCGCTAAAATCCATTACAACTGTGCTGTTATTTGCTTGCAAAGCATTTATAACCGCGCTGTTGGCGTTGCTGTGGCGGGCAAACATTATTGGGTTAAAAGTCATAACAAACACCTGTGTATTTTTAATCTCAAAATTATATTGCGCGGGGTCTGTAACAACAAATTGTAATTATTTATCAATTGATAAATAATGCTTATATATGTGGCCACATAAATTGTAATTTTAAATATGAAAAATATATCAACCGACAGTTTACGTACCTTTGTAATGATTGTAGATGTAGGCGGATTTGCCAAAGCGGGCGACTTTTTGGGGCTTTCGCAACCTGCGGTAAGCTTACAAATAAAGCGTTTAGAAGATGTATTAGGTTATAAACTATTTAAAAAGCAAGGTCAGCGCCAAGTACTAAACCAGTACGGCGAACTATTATTGCCCATGGCAAAACAAATGATGCAATACAACGATGCCATTTTGCAGCAATTTACCTCAGAGAGCATTACCGGAAAAGTACGTTTAGGCATACCGAGCGAATTTGCTGCGCGTATACTCCCTTCTATTATTGGCGACTTTGTGGCGCTGTACCCAGAGGTATCGCTTGAAGTTAAATCGCGTTTAAGTAAGCATTTATTATCGGCTTCAAGGCAAGACCAATTTGATTTAGTTCTTGCGCTAAACGAGCAACTTACCTCAAGTAAATTTCCTATTTTTATGCAAGACCAATTGGTATGGGTGGGCGATTTAAACCAAGCACAAAACCAAGTGGTTACCTTGGTAACCGCGCCAGAGGGATGTATTTATCGCCGCCGTGCTACCGATGCGCTTAAAAATGCCGGCATAAAATACCGCATTGTATATAGCAACGCCGACTTAACGGGGCTTATTGCGGCATTAAAAGAAGGGCTTGGCATTACAGTACTTGCAAAAAGTACCGTACCCAGTGAGCTTAATTACCAAGTATACACTAAATACCTACCTACACTGGGCGACATTGGTATTAGCTTGGTTAAAAGTTCAGGTGAGTCTGAAAATGCGGTAGATAAGCTTGCTGAGTTTATTGCCTTGCGTTTAGGCTAATAAAACACACACTCAACTTTATACTTAGCTTCACGATTACAAAACAATACAAAAGATATAAAAAAGTTAATTAAGTTACATAATATATGTTTTTAGTTCTAAAAAAATGAATACCTTTATACTAAATAATATTGATTCGCATTCGTTAACGTGTTCAAATTACGCCAATTTAGATAATCAACGTGATTAGGACAAAAATGAACCCTAAGTTTTTAGTATCTACTCTTGCAACTGCGGTTGCTTTGTCTTTTACAGCCACTGCAATGGCTAAAGACACCAGCGATAAAGAACAACGCTTTGAACAAATTACAGTTATTGGCTCACAGCAAGCTATAAACGACATTCCAGGTTCGGCTACTTTTATCTCTGACGAAGAACTTCAAAAATTTGAGTTTACCGATATTTCGCGTGTTTTAGCGTCTGTTCCGGGTGTTTACGTTCAAGAAGAAGATGGCTACGGCCTTCGCCCTAACATTGGTATGCGCGGTACTGGTACCGGCCGTAACGATAAAATTTCTGTAATGGAGGATGGTGTATTAGTCGCACCAGCCCCTTATTCTGCGCCTTCTGCTTACTACTTCCCGACTATGGGTCGTATGGAAACAATTGAAGTATTAAAAGGTGCTGCCTCAGTTAAGTATGGTCCTCGTACTACAGGTGGCGTTTTAAACTTACTTTCTCGTAGCTTACCAACCGAGCCTAATAGCTCTAAAGGTATGGTAGATGCAGCCCTTGGTAGCGATGGCTACTACAAAGGTCACGCATACTTTGGTAAAGAAAAAAACAACACGTCTGGCTTGGTTGAAGTATTTACTTACGGCGCAGACGGTTTTAAAGAGCTTCCTGTTGGCAGCGACAACACGGGTTTTGAAAAAACAGATTTACTATTAAAATTTGGCCATACGTTTGGTCAAAACGATGCACATAACATTGAGCTAAAAGTAAAATACTCTGACGAAACATCAGACGAAACTTACATGGGCTTAACTGACGAAGATTACAAAGCAAACCCTAATCGCCGTTACGCTGCATCACAAAACGATGAAATGAATACTCGCCATAATGCTTACCAACTAAACTACGCGTATCGTTTTGGTGAAGGCTACGAATTACTTGCAACCGCTTACCTAAACGATTTTCATCGTAACTGGTATAAAGCAAGCAGTGTAGGCACAAGCACGCTTGAGCAATACAGCGACTTTGAAGCAAACCCAACCAGCGAAGGTATTGAAGGTATTGGTGTTAAAGCTAACAACCGTGATTACCAAGCAAAAGGCATTCAGTCTGAATTACATATTCCTGCAGGCGATCACTACATTACTGTAGGTGTGCGTTACCACGAAGACGAAATGGATCGTTTTCAATGGCAAGACACATACACGCTTAATCAAGACCTAAGCATGACACTTACATCGCAAGGTGCTCCAGGCTCAGATAGCAACCGTGTAGACAGCGCAAAAGCAAGCACGTTATTTGTTCAAGACGAATGGACACTAGACGCGTTAGTTATTAATGCAGGTCTTCGTTACGAAGACATTACCATTACGCGTGAAGAATGGTCTAAATCAGATCCAACTCGAAGTAATGGCTTAACTAAAGATATTTCTAACGATACTGAAATTTTAGTGCCATCGTTAGGTGCCACTTACACACTTAACGACAACGTAACGTTACTTGCCGGTATTCAAAAAGGTTACGCTCCAGCGGCACCGGGTAATGCTGACCAAGAAGAAGAAGAAAGTGTAAACCTTGAGTTTGGCTCTCGCTTTAATATAGATAGCTTTAACGGTGAAGTGATTGCGTTTTTCTCTGATTACGACAACATGCACGGTAACTGTACTGCGGCAGTAGGTTGTAGCGACGAAAACATTGGCGACCAATACAACTACGGTGAAGTAGAAGTATCGGGCTTTGAATTTAGTGCGAGCCGAACTTTTGCAACAGACGCTGCGCAATTTCCAGTTAAATTAACGTACACATACACCGACTCTGAGTTTAAAAACACGTTTGATTCAGAAATTTGGGGCTCGGTAGAAAAAGGCGATGCAATGCCGTACGTACCTGAAAACCAAGTTGCTTTATCGTTAGGCGCTGAGTTTGCATCGTTTGTTGTTAACAGCCAAATACGTTACGTGTCTGATTCCCATGCTGACCTTTCTGACTCAGGCTTAAATGCAATTGATAGCCGTGTAGTATGGGATTTAGCAGCTAAATACTTAATAGACGACAACCAAAAAGTATACTTAACGGTTGATAACCTGTTTGATAAAACGTACATCGCTAACCGTGCTAATGGCGGTATTCAGCCAGGTAAACCACGCAGTATCCAAATGGGCTACACATATAGCTTTTAAGTAATTGCTGAGTAAAACGGCTCGTTAGCTGAACCGTTTTACTCACGATATGCTAGCAAATAATAGATACAAAAAAGCCGAGATTATTTAATCTCGGCTTTTTTAATGCTTGAGCTCTGAGCTAGAGCAATTTAATTATTTGCGTTACGTTGGCGTAATACTTCAAATAAACAAATACCGGTTGCAACCGATACATTTAAGCTAGATACCGACCCTGCCATTGGAATTTTAACCAATACATCGCAATGCTCACGCGTTAAACGGCGCATCCCCTCGCCTTCTGCACCCATAACAATGGCCATTGGGCCTGTTAAGCTTGCATCAAATACATGCGTGTCGGTTTCGCCGGCGGTGCCAACTACCCATACACCCGCGTCTTTAATTTCACGCAGTGTACGTGCAAGGTTAGTAACCTGAATAAGGGGCACTGTTTCTGCTGCGCCACACGCTACTTTTCGTGCTGTGCCGTTTAGTTTTGCCGACTTATCTTTAGGAACAATAATCGCGTGAACACCTGCCGCATCTGCACTACGCAAGCATGCACCTAAGTTATGTGGGTCGGTTATGCCATCAAGTACGAGTAAAAATGGAGTTTCTTCACGCGCAATGATCACATCTAAATCTTTTTCGTTGTACGTTGGCGCCGCTTTTACGTTAGCAATAATGCCTTGATGCTGCTCGTCTTTAGACTTGTTATCAAGCGCTTTACGCTGCATAAATTGTACTGAAATACCAAATTTACGTGCTTCATCAATAATCGGTGTTAAGCGTTTATCATCACGGCCTTTAAGGGCGTAAATTTCTAAAAATCGCTCAGGCTCTTTTGCTAAAATTGCTTCAACAGAGTGAAAGCCAAAAATTAATTCATTACTCACGTATTTTATGCTCCTGGGCTTGTACGTTTACGGGCATTCTTGCCTGGTCTTTTAGGCTTTTTAGCCGATTTCTTTTTCGGTTTTTTCTTTGCGGTGCCATCGCTGGCTTTAACCGCCGACTTACCACCAGCTTTACCTTTACCAGCTGGCTTTTTTTTACCTTTTGGTTTGTCGTCTGATTTTTTACCCGGTACTTTGCCTGCTTTTAATTGTGAGCGTACACTCGCTGGGCCTTTTCCTTTAGGTGCGCGACGGCGTGAATATCTATCTTGCGCTACATCGCCTTTAAGCACTAAGTTTATACGACGGTCGTCTAAACTAACTGAGGCAACTTGCACTGTCACTTTATCGCCAAGGCGGTAAACTTTATGTGTGTGCTCACCTATTAGGGTATGTTTTGCAGCGTCGTGCTGGAAGTATTCATCACCTAAATTAGTAACATGAATAAGCCCGTCAATTTGTAAATCGTCTAAGCGTATAAACAAACCAAAATTAGTTACCGATGAAATAACCCCGTTAAATTCATCACCAACGTGGTCTTGCATAAACTCACATTTAAGCCAATCGGCTACTTCGCGCGTCGCGTCGTCTGCACGGCGTTCGGTGGTTGAACACTGCTCGCCTAATTGATCTACTTCGTCGTCGGTATAAGCATACGCGCCTGATGTATGTTGACCTTGTGCTTTTAGTACCGCTTTAATTGCACGGTGTACAACTAAGTCTGGGTAACGACGAATAGGCGATGTAAAGTGCGCATAAGCCGATAACGCTAAACCAAAGTGACCTATGTTATCTGGCTGATAAACCGCTTGCTTCATTGAGCGCAGCAGCATAGTTTGAATAAGCTCTGCCTCTGGGCGCTCGCCTAATTTAGCTAATATTTGCGTAATTTCTTTAGGCGTTGGTTCGTCACCTAATGTGCTCTGAATCCCTAATTCAGTTAAAAACTGTGTAAAGTTACCTAACTTTTCGCTGTCGGGCTCGTCATGTACACGGTAAAGTGCACTGGCTTCGTGCTTTTCGAGTAACTTAGCCGCTGACACGTTGGCTAAAATCATACATTCTTCAATAAGTTTGTGCGCATCGTTACGGATAACAGGCACAATAGACTCTATTTTACGGTGTGCATTAAATACAAAGCGTGTTTCGAGCGTTTCAAATTCAATAGCACCACGCTCTTGGCGTGCTGATTTAAGCGCCATGTACATTTGCTGTAAATCAGTTAAATGTGGCACTACTGCGGCGTATTCGTCGCGAAGCTTTTCGTCATTTTGTAAAATGGCGTTTACTTTAGTGTACGTTAAACGCGCGTGCGAATTCATCACCGCTTCGTAAAATTTATAACCCGAGAGCTTAGCTGCTGCTGATACGGTCATTTCAGCAACCATACAAAGGCGGTCTACTTTAGGGTTAAGCGAACACAACCCGTTAGACAGTACTTTTGGTAGCATTGGGATAACTTGCTCAGGAAAATACACTGAGTTACCACGTGCAATGGCTTCTTTGTTAAGTGGTGTATTCATGCCTACATAATGCGACACATCGGCAATAGCAACCCATAAACGCCAACCACCCGATTTTTTAGGCTCACAGTACACGGCGTCGTCAAAGTCGCGAGCGTCTTCGCCATCTATCGTAACAAGCGGCAAGTCGCGTAAATCTACGCGGCCTTGTTTGTCTGCATCTTCTACAAATTCGCCTAAGTGGGCGACTTGTTCGTCAACGTCTTCTGGCCAAACATGCGGAATGTCGTGATTACGAAGGGCAACTTCAATTTCCATACCTGGTGCTAAATGCTCACCTAGTACATCAACCACTTTACCTACTGCGTTCATATTGCGGCTAGGGTTTTGAGTTATTTTAACCTGCACCATTTGGTTGTGGCGGGCACCGTTTTCGTTGCCAGGTAAAATCATGATGTCTTGCGTAATACGCGGGTCTTCAGCAACTACAACTGCAACACCGTGTTCAACAAAGTAACGCCCTACAATAGGTGCGCGCTCGTTGGTAAGCACTTTAATAATGCGGGCATCGCATTTTGAGCCAGAGCCACGCTTTGTGCCTTTAGCCAGTACAATGTCGCCATGTAACACCATGTTCATTTGATGTTTGGCAATAAACCAATCTTTGTTCTCGCCTTCAACTTCTAAAAAGCCAAAACCGTCTCTGTGGCCTATTACTTTGCCTTTGGTTAAACCGGCTTCGTCAATAAGTGCATAGCATTTAAATTTATTAAAATATAACTGACCATCACGCTCCATGGCACGAAGGCGACGTTTAAATGCAATTTGACGCTCTTCATCATTAACGGCTAGTTCTTCACATAATTGTGCGTAGTTAGCTGGTTTTGAACGCTCTTGAAGATGAGTAAGTATAAACTCACGGCTAGGGACGGGGTTTTCGTACTTTTCTTGTTCTCGACTGAGATTTGGATCTTGGTTTGACATTCACTATCTTGTTAGTTGGTTATGAAGGTTATTTTAACCCATATATGTAAAATGAGACAGGTAAAAGCACTTAATCTTTAAACAAAGCGCATTTATCGGTTATTTAGTTTTAGAAAACTTAGCGTACAAGGCCTTAATGCGTGCTTAATTATGCAGCTTAATTATGTCATTGTGATTAAGCTGCATCCGTTAACTCAGTTATTACTTAGTTTTATGCAAATTTTTGTACAACATTTTACTCACGTTATCGATAAAAGCGGGGTCTTCTTCTTTAATAGTTTGTAAGATGTGTTTGTTCATTTGCGATTTGTTTTGAGCGTAAATCCAGCGGTTTTTATTAAACTGCGCTGCAAATTCAAGTACACCGGCTTGCAGTTCGTCACTGTTAGAAAAGACAGCTTCTATTACATTGTTCTCAAACAGTTGCTGTGCACCCACCCGTTCGCCCGTCATTGCTAGCCTATTAAAGAAAGTTTGCGGTATCGCTTTATTAATAATAGGAAACATAGACGGTACAAAAGGCACCAGTACATCAACTTCTGGAAAGCAAAAAAAGCCTTTGTCTGATTTCATAAATCTAAAATCACAGGCACAGGCAAGCACGGCTCCATTGCCATAAGTATGACCATTGAGTGCTGCAATAACAGGCATAGGAAACGTAACAATACGTTGTAGCAACTGTGTTATTTGCAACATGAAGTCAGAAATAGCCGCTGGTAAAATACTTGGATTTGCCATCCACTCAAGGTCAATACCCAGCGACCAGCTTTTGTCGCTTGCTGAGGTAAGTACCACCGAGTGAATGCTTTTATCAGCCTCGATATGATCAAGGTGTAAATTAAATTCAGCCAAAAACGCTGGATTGTGTCGATTTTCTGCGGTGTTCATCGTTAATATTGCGACACTGTTTTTTACTGTTAAATCTAGTAAGTTTGCCATTTAACCCTCTTTTAGCGCATTTTAAGCTTGTTTTAAGCGCTGTTCGTTTCTTTTTTGTTATGACTAACATAGTAAGGGTTTGTGTTAAATTTATAAACCTTAATCACATGTGTTTATAACCACCCTTTTTGTTTAGCTATACGTGCTGCGTCGATTCGGTTTGTTGCATTAAGTTTGGCGATGGCGTCTGACAGGTAGTTACGCGTTGTGCCTTCACTTATAAATAACTGTGTGGCTATTTCGCTCGTTTTAAGTCCATCGCTTGCAAGCTTTAATGCTTTTCGCTCTTTGTCGGTAAGTGGATCGGCATCGTCTAGAGCGTTAATTGCAAGCTCTGGGTCAATCACTTTTTGCCCTTGCATTACCTTTTTGAGTGCGTTGATTAGCTCGTCACTCGGGGCTTCTTTTAATATGAACCCTTTAACACCGGCACTTAACGAGCGCCTAATATACCCAGCGCGTGAAAACGTGGTCATGATCACCATTTTTATAGCCGGAAATTGCATTGCTATTTTTTCGCTAAGTTCAATGCCGTTCATATTAGGCATTTCAATATCGGTTAAAATAATATCTGGCATTGCATCTTCATCAAGCGCATTAATAGCATTTAGAGCATCTAGCCCGTTGCTTGCTTGACCAATTACGTCAATATTAAAATCTAGGCTAAGTAGTGCACTAACAGCGTCACGCACTAGCGCCTGATCTTCCACTAAAAATATTTTGATCATTGTAAATCCTCAGATGAAATTGGCAGCACTACGTTTAATGTAAATTGTTCGCCACAGGTAAACGTTGCACTACCTTGTATTTGCTCTGCTCGTTCTTTTATACCGTTTAAACCGTTGCCTGCCTCGAGCCTGCCACAGGGTGCATTATCTATTACTTCAATGAGTAATTGCTGGGATGTTTGCTTAATTGTTATTGCGCTGTTTTTAGTTGAACTATGGCGTAGTAAGTTAGTGACTGACTCTTTAATTATTAAACTAGCAATGCCCTCTACCTTGGCAGGTAGCACAGATAATTCAACGTTAAACGTAATATTAAAATCTTGCTCTAATAACCGTTGTTTTAACTGAGCAACTTGGCTTACCAAATTAAGCTCTTTTAAGTCGCTTACGGCACTGCGTACATCGCTAAGTAGCTGCCTTGCAAGGTCTGCTACTTGAGCTATTTCGTTGTTTGCTTGCTCGTAGCGCTCACCTTGGTTTAGCTTATTAGCCAGCTCGGCCTTTAATGCAATAGATGATAGTGAGTGGCCTAAAATATCGTGTAGGTCACGCGCAATACGTTCACGCTCAGCAATAGCAGCTAATTGCTCTAATTGGTTTGCACTTTCTTGCTCACGCTTTTTATGGTCGCGTTCTCTTTTTGCTGCAATTCCATAACTAAATAAGGCGGCACATAATATTAAGGCCACAGCCAAAAAGTATTGAAGCTTTCCCATATCGCTTAAATATGAACTTGTAAAAAGCGCCAACATAATGGCTAATGCAGCATAAAACCGCTGTTTTAAGTTATAACTATACCCTGCTACATAGGCAACAAAGCCATATAAGGTAGATGTGCCAAAGGTAAAAAAAGTGGCGCTAAAACAAATAGCGAGCAAGGCTAAAAATAAGGTGGTAATTTTTGTGTTATCGCAGTTAATTGCTTTTACATACAAGATAATAAAGGCAATATAAAAAGCTAAACATAGGCCCATTTGGCTTTTTGTAAATTGGTCAAAATTAATAATTAATGGCAGTAAGTAAAAGCCTGTAAAAATTAAATGGCCGTATTTCCAAAACGTTTTATCCGTTTGTTGAGAAAAGCTACTTTGCGAACTCATGCTGGCACCTCTGGTGTATTATTTTTATTTAAAGCACTCTTTTTATTAATAAATATAGATACCACAAAAATGTTTATCAGCATAAAATAATCAATGTAATTAATAGTAAAATTAAGCGAATCAAAGAACTCGCTAATAGCGAGACTTATTAAAATTAACGTATTCATAGCCACCTCCCATTAAGATAAGTTAACTATGCCAGAGCCAAAAAATAATGAGAGTGTGAAGTGTCATTAACTTTGCTGACATTTGTCATGTTTCAAAAAATTCATCTTATTGACGCCCCCTCGGTGATAACATATTAAAAAAAGGAGATGATGTTTAAATGCAGCCACAACAGCAAAGCTTAATTTACCTACATATTGCCGTGTTACTTTTTGGGGGAACCGCCCTTTTTGCCAAGCTCATTGGTTTAAATGCCCTGGATATTACAGTTTACCGAACAGCTATTGCTGGTTTGGCAATATTGGCAATGCTTTCATTCGGGAAAAAACAAATTAAGTTAAACAATCCCAAAGACTACCTTATTGCCTTATTTTTAGGCGTTACAGTAGGGCTACATTGGGTGACTTATTTTGCAGGTATGCAAATGGCAGGCATAACCATTGGTATGCTTGCATTTTTTAGCTACCCAGTAATGACGGTGTTTTTAGAGCCTTTATTTAATAGAACTAAACCTCAAGCAAAAGATATAATAAGCGCTGGCGTAGTTGTTTTGGGTATTTATTTATTAGTACCAAGTGCTGATTTAGGTGACGATGTAACACTTGGTGTTATTACTGGTGTGGTATCTGCATTATTTTTCTCTATTAGAAACATTACCCACAAACGCTACTTTAGCCAATACGGCGGCCCACAGACGATGTTTTACCAAACCTTGGTAGCGAGCATAATGCTGTGCGCATTTATTGAAGTGCCTGTGTACGAGGTGAGTAATCAAGATCTTATATTAATTGCCATCGCTGGCATTATATTTACCGCTACACCGCACTCGCTATTTGCAGCAAGCCTAAAACATTTATCAGCCGCAACGGCAGGGCTAATTTCGTGCTTACAACCGTTGTACGGTACTATTTTGGCTATTATTATTGTTCACGAACGTCCTACATTAATGACCCTGATTGGCGGTGCACTTATTGTAAGCGCTGCATGCTTTGAAACATGGTCAATAACCAAGAAGGCTCGACAATGAAAATTTTTGCACACAGGGGCGCTAGCGGGCACTTTCCAGAAAACACTAAAAGCGCCATTTTAGAAGCCTTAAATATTGGTGTAGATGGTATTGAAGTTGATATTCAAAGCGCTACAGATGATTACATGCTCATACATGACTCGTGGCTAGACAGAACCACCAACGGAAAAGGCAAAGTTAGTGAGTTTGATGCAGCAACTCTTACAAAGCTTGATGCGGGTAACGGTGAATGTATACCAAGGCTTCAGCAGTTATTTGATTGGAATAATAATAAAACCTTACTTAATTTAGAACTTAAGCATACCTTTGAGCTTGAAAAATTTGCTGACCAGCTTGAACGTAATATCAGTGCGGGAACCATTTCATGTGCTAATATTTTAGTATCATCGTTTGATCATCATCAATTACAATGGCTTAAAAAGCGTTTACCCTGGTTAAAAATAGGCGCTTTAACGTCTTCTATTCCAATTAATTATGCAAAGTTTGCACAAGACTTAAATGCATTTAGTGTGCATGTAGATAAAAATTTTATTAACAAAGCGTTTGTAGAAGATGCTAAAAAACGTGGGCTTGAAGTTTACGCTTATACAGTGGATAAACAACAAGATATTGCACTTATGCGTGACTTCGGTTTAGATGGGATTTTTACTAACTTTCCCATGCAATCCAAGGCATATTTGCTATCGTTAGCTGACAAATAGAGTCGCTTATACCTTGCAAATGCCTGCGTAAAAGCGTTCAAACATAGGTTTAAGCAAGATGAGTGGCTTAATGAAAATTTATAATTACATCGAACAAACATTCTTTTTTACTCTAACGCGTAAAATTGTTGGTAACTTAAGTTTTGTTTTTTTGTTTCAAGCTATTACTTTGTTTTGGCTTTATGACAGCTTAAGTGAGCAACAAAATCTAGGTCTTTTTTGGCTGCTAACCTTGATTATTGTTGCAGGCTTTGCGTTTACGCTTTTTTATATGCGATTTTTAATTGTGCGTCCTGTAAAAGCAATGTGCGATACGCTCATTAAAATTAATCAACAAGATGCCAATTTAAACGCCAAACTCCCGCACTTTTCATTCGACGAATTTAAAACGTTAAGCTCCCAATACAATGATTTTACTAGCCATTTAGGTGAATTACTTAACACAACCTACACCAGTGCTGAGGCAAGTGCGCAAAGTAATAAAGCGGTTACAGAGTCGATGAAACATACTGAAAACTCAAGCCAACAGCAAATACACTTGAGCCACAACATCATTGATGCTAGTAACCAAATAACACAAAGCTTACAAAATATTGTGGGCAATACCGACAGTGTTCATACTGTAAATAATGAGCACTTAGCCTTTGTTAAACTTTCAGCTCAAGATCTGAGTTCTCTGGTCGAGAAAGTGCAGTTAATAACTGATATGTTAGGCAGTTTTGCGAGCACCGTTGATGGCTTGAAGGAAAACAGTGAGAATATTCGCAGTATTTTAAAAATGGTTGAGGAGTTTTCTGATCAAACTAATTTACTCGCGCTTAACGCCGCAATAGAAGCTGCGCGAGCAGGAGAAGCCGGGCGTGGTTTTGCTGTTGTTGCTGATGAAGTACGTACCCTCTCGGTTAAAGTAAGTGGAGCTACTCGCCAAATCAGTGATTTTATAACCCAAATGAACGACCTAGTAAGTGAAACAAATAAAGAGTCAGAGCAACTTATTAACCATTCTAAAAATGCACAAAGCTCAATTTGTTCAACCTCTGAAGGGTTTAGTAAAATGCTTAATGAATTTGAGAGTAATCAACAGCAATTACAGCAAATTGCCAGTGCCGTACATTTATTAGAGGACACGCAAAATTTAACCCATCAATCGGTAGAGCAAATTGTTGAATTAGGCGAGCAGGCTAAACAGCATATAGACACCGCTCTTGCCGACAGCCAATTATCGCAAGAGTTAAGCTTACAAACACAGCAGCAATTGAAACGCTTTGTACTTTAATTTTTATAATAAACGCGGTTTACGCTTAAACACCTATTGATATGTAAACCTCAACACCCCCTTGTAATTATGCTAAATTACAGGGCGATTATTTAATATGCGTGAATATGTGTGAGCAACCTAACTCCTGACTACCCTAAATTAGCCCAGCAAATAAAAGCATGGGGAAAAGAACTCGGCTTTAGCGAAGTGGGCATTACCGATATAGATTTGAGTAGGCATGAACAACAGCTTCAGCGTTGGCTTGACGCCGGGTTTCATGGCTCAATGGATTATATGGCGGCACATGGAATGAAACGCGCTCGCCCTGACGAGCTTATTCCCGGTACACAACGTGTTATATCGGTAAAAATGAACTACCTTCCCCCCGATGCTGGCTTCGCTAAGACTTTAAAAAACAAACAGAAAGCCTACATTAGCCGTTATGCACTTGGCCGAGACTACCATAAATTGATTCGTAATCGATTAAAAAAGCTCGGCCAAAAAATAGAACAAGAAGTAGGTGAATATGGTTTTAGACCATTTGTTGATTCAGCCCCTGTATTAGAGCGCCAATTGGCTGAAAAAGCGGGGCTGGGCTGGCGCGGTAAACATTCGTTACTTATAAATAAAGAAGCTGGATCATGGTTTTTTTTAGGCGAGCTGTTTATTGACTTACCTCTGCCTATTGATAATGAAAACACCTTTGAAGGCTGTGGAAAATGCGTTGCCTGTATAACATTATGCCCGACAGGTGCAATTGTAGAACCTTATGTGGTTGATGCACGTAAGTGTATTTCATACTTAACTATAGAACACCAAGGCCCTATTCCTGAGCAATACAGAACTTTATTAGGTAACCGAGTTTATGGCTGCGACGACTGTCAATTAGTTTGCCCGTGGAATCGCTATGGACAAATAACCGACGAACGAGACTTTCATCCGCGTACGCAGTTAAAAGACAAAGACTTGCTTGAGCTGTTTAGTTGGGATGAAACCACATTTTTAAAAAATACTGAAGGCAGCCCAATTCGCCGAATTGGACACGAACGTTGGTTACGTAATTTAGCCGTTGGTTTAGGTAATGCAAACTTTGACCCTGACATTATTAGCGCGTTAGAACAAAAAATTGATGGTTGTAGTGATCTAGTACAAGAGCATATTGAGTGGGCACTGAAGCAGCAAAAAAATAAACAACCACCACTTAGAAAAACACAAAGGCTGATCAGGATAGTAGAAAAAGGCTTACCACGAGATGCATAAATTCATAGAAGCCCATTTAGTACTAAAGAAAACTAGAGCTGTTGAAGTGTGATTATTCGCAATTATAGGGCGATAAACCTCATATTAATGGCAAACAAGCACTAAAAGTAAGTCTATGTGTTCATTATTGGCAATGGTTTAGCAGTATCGAAAGCTCTCTTTCAATGCCTGCGAACGCCTCTTTTACTTGAATAACAGACTCCTCGCGGGCTACTGAATTTTGAATTGTTTCATCTACTTTTTTATAGATAAAAATTTCTTGGTCTTCGTCTAATCCCATTGTTGGAATTCTAACCTCAAGTTCTTCCTGGAGTTTTTTAAATACTTGTTCGTTGTTTAGGCGATTTTCATTAAGTAAATCTATCAAACCATGAAATTTACTGTGTACTGTACTTGCTACTGCGTTTAGTTTTACTTGCTGCGCATCTAATAAGTTCTTAGTTAGTATTGCGCGTAACTGCTGCTCTGTAACACTAACAATAAAGCACACGTGATCGCGTATTCTGCCGTGTTTATCAGGATCGTGTCCTGGCATGTTTAAGATGAGCAAACTAATTAGCTCGTAGTTAACTAATAAGCGCTGCGAAAACTCATGTAAACGGCCTTTGCTCTTAAGCATTTCAAATAGCTCGATTACAATAGGCGAGCAAACACCATGTAAAGCATAATGTTTAACAATAGAGTCATATCTAAATTCTACATTACTTTGTAAATCAAAAGATTGTAGGCAATCAATAAGTGCTTTCGCTAAATCGTCTGGGTTAGTTATGAGTGCTATGTTTTCTACGTAATTGACTATTTGTCCCATTTCGCTGCTGTTAGCCATAGCATTGAACGCGGTTGAAGTTGCCGCTTCTACTTGTTTTTCTAGGCTTTGTTTCTCTACTAATACTTGGTTTAGATTTTTTAATTTAGATCTAAGCTCATCATGCCCAAATGGTTTTACTATGTAATCTTCAGCGCCTGCTGAGTAGCCTTCCATGCGCTCCTCGACAGTTCCTCTTGCAGATACAAACATAACAATAATATGTGCGGTACTTGGGTTTGATTTAAGTGTTTTACACACTTCATATCCACTCATCTGCGGCATGCTTACGTCAAGTAAAATAACTTGAGGCATATAGTCCTCAACCATATCCAAGCACTCAGGGCCACTGTTGGCTAGTCTTAACTCAAAATCTAAGTCTTCTAAAATTTCTTCAATTATTTCAAGGTTAAAGGGCTCGTCATCTACTGCTAGTATTTTTGTTAAAGCCATAACTAAATCATCCTTTTAAATTCAAAAATAAATTGTATTAATATAATCAACTTACTGTTTTAGCGTACTTTTATTCATCGACTAGGTGTTCGTCTAAATTTATTTCAAGTGGTAATTTTATATGTACTGTGGCACCACCATTGGTATTATTACTCGCGCTAATTTGACCTTGATGTAACGATACAAATTCTCTGCAAAGTGCTAAGCCTAGCCCCGTACCACCCGCACCACTGTTTGTTTTACTGCTTTGCACAAACTTTGTGAAAATATGATCAAGCTCATCTTCAGGAATACCTATACCGCTATCAATGACTTCAATATCAGCAAATTGGCCATCCGATGCTAATTTAAGCGTGATGTTACTTTTGGGCTCACTAAACTTTAATGCGTTGCCTAATACGTTGCGCAACAACTGATTTATTTGCTCTTCATCGCATTGCACAATGACAGGTGAATCTGGCGCAGGAAAAATAATATTAATTTGTTTTTCCATCGCCGTGCCCGACACATCGTCAATGCTTGTTTTAATAATGCTTTCTAAATTATGTGGGCGCGGGTTAAACGGAAATTTACCTACATCAAGCTTTGATAAATCAAGAAGATTATTTAGTAAAGAGAGTAGCCTATCGCCACTACACTCGATACGAGATAAGTATTTTAGTAACTTTTCTCTAGCAAAATCGCCAGCTTCTAGCTTATCAAGTCCAAAGCGAGCAAAACTTAAAATTGAGTGCATGGGTGTTCGCAGCTCATGTGACATATTTGCTAAGAAGTCTGATTTACTTAAATTTGCCGCTTCGGCTACATTTTTAGCATGCTCTAACTGCGATGTACGGGCTTTGACCTCTTCTTCTAGTAACCCTTTAGCCTCTTGAAGTAGCTCTTCTTTTTGTTTTAAGTGAGTTACATTTTTAAAAATTACAGCCAGTGCAATCTCACCATGGTGATCTATTTCGTTAAAAGAGCCAAATAAAGGCACTGTTCCACCGCTTTTAATGGGTAGACGTAAATCGTAACTGAACTGACGATTGCTGTTTAATGTTGAAATTTTTTCTTTGATTCCAGCAATCGAATCATTATCTAAAAAATCAAATAACGATTTACCAGAAAGTCCGCTAAACGGTAGATCTAACAATCTTAAACAAGCGTCATTTGCTTCAATAATTTGACCGTTGCGTTTAAATAGCATGATAGCGTCAGGGGTATGTTTATAAATAACTTGTAGCAGACTGTCTTTTTCTATTAGTGCATCGACAGTTTCTTGAAGTCGGTCAACTAACTCGGCATTGCGACGTTTTAATAATTCAGTTTGCCAAAGCTTATGCACTGATTGCAGTAAAATATTTTCATTGAGCGGTTTAATCAGTACGTCTTCAACACCTTGGCGAATAGCTTCAATCATTGAAACTTGGTCAGGGCGGGAAGTGAAAAGCAAGCACCTTGCATTTGGTTGCGACACTTTTAATTTTGAAAATATTTGAAGACCAGTCGCTTCACCGAGGCTAAAATCGCTGATTAAAATATCGATTTTATTACATTTTGCGATAGTGAGTGCGTCATCTAAGCTGCTTGCCGTAAGGGTTTTAATATGTGCGCCAATTAAATTACTCTTCATATTATCAAGGCGATTTTGGATATGATCGACCAACAATATAGTGGGCAGTTGCATCATATGGTTAGAGTCTAGCTCTAACAAGCTTTCTAAAAGAGAGGTGATCTCTTTATTAGAGAAGAAAGGATAAACAACCGTAGCATCAGGTACTATTTTATTTAGGCCTGCAAATGCGGTTAACTGCTCTGTGTTTTCGGTTTTAGGGGCGAGTAATAATAAACGCCCATGAGATAATTTATCAATTAGCGGCTTAATAGGGGCAACCGGCACACCGTGAGCTATGACAACTAAGTCGTAATTTTCGGCGTGGGTAAACATCTCAAGCATAGAGAAATGAATCAGCTCAACATTACATCCAATGAGCTCTAAGAGAACTTTTACTCTCATTGCTATTATGGTGCTACTGTCTATGATTAATATTTTTCTAGCCATTAAACTACACTTACAACCAATAAAATTAATATGTTATCAGCGTAGTATAAAAACAAGAAAATAACACACATTCCTGTGCGTTATTTGTAAACAAATATGACCAATAATTAAGCGTAACTTATTCTAAATGCTTACCAAATATGGTTAAGCTGTATAAGTTATTATCCATAACGGCAACGTTTGGTAACTCCCCCCACACATCAAAACCAAAGTGCTTAAATAACTTTATGCTTGGCAAATTATGGCTAAAAATAAAGCCAAGTAACACGTTAATATCAAGCTTTTTAGCCTCTGATTGCGCAAACTGCATTAACTTTTTACCCAAGCCTTTACCTTGTGCATTTTTAGTTATGTAAATGCTCATTTCTACGGTTCCATCGTAAGCAGGGCGTCCGTAAAACGATTTATAACTCACCCAAGCAAGTACGGTATCGTTTTCGCAATACACATAAATTGGGCGCTTTGGGGTATGACTATTAAACCAATCTTTTTTTTCTTCAACGGTTACTTCTTCGGTATCTGCCGTTACCATTCGCCCTTCTATGGTTTCGTTATAAATGGCGACAATATCATTAAGGTCGTCAATAGTTGCTAAGCGAGTTGTCATAGTAAATTTAAGTGGTTGATCAATTTTCTCCATATTAGCGTATGATCAGCCAATCAAACAATCGTATAGTTAGGTAATATGATGCTTAAAAAAATGATAATAGGGTTTACTGCGTTACTGGTTAGTTCAACTTTAATGGCACAAACACAGCCAAGTAATAAAGCCATAAATCCCCAAACCTGTGACGATTTTACTAACGTTGATATCCGAAAACTTCGCTCTAAAGAATCCATTAACTTATGCGACTACAAAAACAAACCTCTGTTAATTGTTAATACTGCGAGTAACTGTGGCTTCACCCCTCAATTTGAAAGCTTAGAAAAACTACACAAAACATACAAAGACGAAGGGCTTGTAGTATTGGGCTTCCCTTCTGATGACTTTTTTCAAGAAGAAGATAACGAAAAAGAAACGGCCAAAGTCTGTTTTATTAATTATGGGGTCACCTTTCCTATGTTCGCCACCAGCGAAGTAAGAGGGAGTAATGCAAATCCTATATTCAAGCATTTAAACCAACAAACAAGTTCGCCCAATTGGAACTTTTATAAATATTTAGTATCTGCTGATCGTAAAACAATTTTACGATTTAACAGCAAAGTAAAACCAGATTCAGAAAAAATGATTAAGGCAGTGGAAAATTCTCTGTCTAAAATCTAAATTTATACTGGTACAATTTGTACAAACTAACTAGTATGGCAACACACTAGGTTAAAAAAACACCACTAATAATCAGGAGATTTTATGGCAGTGGCAAGCGCACGACACATTTTGGTAGACAGCGAAGCACAATGTTTAGACTTAAAAACAAAAATTGAACAAGGCGAAGACTTTGCTGAATTAGCAAAAGTACATTCTAATTGCCCATCAGGACAAGACGGCGGCGCTCTGGGTGAGTTTGGCCCAGGTATGATGGTTCCTGAGTTTGATAAAGTGGTGTTTTCTGCCCCAATAAACCAAGTACAGGGCCCTGTACAAACGCAATTTGGTTACCATTTACTTGAAGTTACTAGCCGTTCAGAATAAATTGAGCTTTACTGCTATTAACGTTTAATTAAAGCCGCTTCAGCGGCTTTTTTTTGGAGTGATTATGCAATTAATTGGTTCTGTTCCATCACCGTATGTTCGCCGAATTAGAATGTGGGCTCTGCAAAATGACTGTCATATTGAGCTTGTAAGCTTAGATATATTTTCTGAGCAAGATCGCCCAAAAATGGCCAGTAAAAACCCAGCACGTAAAATCCCTATTTTAATTGATGGTGACTTAACACTGAGCGACTCAAACTCAATAATACGCTACTTATTAGATAAAACAGACCAAGCAAAACTAACGTGGCCGCAAGAGCACCTTCTTACCACTATTAATGCCTGCAACGACTCACTTATTGAATTGCTGTTATGCAAACGCTCAGACTTAGATACTCAAAGCGATGCATTATTTTTTAATCTTCAAAATGAGCGAATAGAACAAACATTAAGCTTTTTAAACAATCATTTAAACGATGAAGAATTTAAAAGCTGTGAATACCTCAACATCAGTTTATACTGCCTGCTTGATTGGATTAGCTTTCGTGAATTAACTGATTTTAGTCAATACAGTGAGCTTGTTGTATTTCATAGGCAGTTTAGCGAACGTCAATCAGCAATAGAAACTAATCCTCGTCACTAACTTAATAAGGTAAACACATGAGCGATATTGAAATTGAATCACAACTAGTTAACTTCGTAGAAAAAGTACGTGTTAGCGAAGTCATTTGGGCACTGGGCGCAGAAGATAATGGCTTTGTAGTGTGCGACTCAAACCAATTTGACGACACTGATGTTTTACTGCTTTGGGAAAGTGAAGAAGCGGCTAAAGCGCAGTGTAAAGAAGAATGGAAAGATTACAGCCCGGTAGAAATTAGCCTAGATGAATTTTTAGATGCATGGGTTGAAGACTTAAATGAAGATGACGCGTTAGTTGGCATTAATTGGAATGATGACCAAGTATGTGTAGAGATTGAACCGACCGGCTTAGCTCGCGCATTGAGTGAATAATAGTTTACACTCAGGACATTAAAGCCTGGTAGCCCAACTAGCATCTAATGCTAGTTGGGTATAAAATAATACATCTCATTATTTTCAAGGTATTACGTTGAAAACCCATCTTGGTCGCCGCCCTTTTTCAGCCATGGAACTGCACACCCTTTATAATGGATATATATACGGTGATTTTCGACTCCCCCGCGAGCAAGCAAAACATTGGCACTTTTGGCTTCCACTAATAGCCTATTACAGTGGTGCTTACAGTGATGAAATTGGCTGTTTGACCCTTGATGATCTTTGTATTCATAATAGTATTTTATGTTTTAACTTTCATACTCACGGTAAAATAAAGCCGCGTTTAGTCCCTGTACACAATGCATTGATTAATGCCGGATTTAATGAGTATATCGAATTTATTAAATCAAAAAATTACCAACGGCTTATGTTTGATCTTCCGGCTAAAACCGGCAGATACAGTGAAAAAGTGCGTATTTGGTTTTCAGGTGAAGGCGATCGTGCCGGCTACTTGCAAAAATGTGATATCCCCAACGTTGACCAACTCGGTATGAAAACCGCCATAAGTAGTCTACGCCTTAACTTTGAACAACAAGTTCGTATTTATGCGCTTCAAGCTGACTCTAAAGACGCCTTTAATTATTTAATGGGTTTTAACGAATACTCAAACAGCCATTTTGATGACATCAACTTGTTAAATACGGTCATTCAACAAGTACGTATTATAAATACTCAACTACATTGGCAACGTTTTTTATCTCGCGAAAGTCACTGACAAACTTTGTTACTATTTACATTAAAAGCCACTTCTTAAATCAATTACGCGCTCCATAAAAGCTGGTAGGATAAACTGTACCCATAAAATCTGGGCGTTTCTAACAATAAACAAGGGATCATTATGTTTCTTAAAAGCCTCTTAACAGTGAGCGTTGCGCTAGCAATGAATGCTGCACACGCTAACGAATTCGTTATCGAAAAACTCGCAAAACCAAGTTCGCAAAATGTATCGCTGACACTTGACCCAAGTAAAGATACATTCACAGGGATGACTGAAATTGCACTAGAAGTATTAAAACCAACACATTACATTGAGCTAAACGGTGTTGATTACGCTGTTAAAATGGCGCAACTTTTAGGTAAAGAAAACTGTGACTTAAGTAATGAAATACTTAAAACAGGTAAAGTTAAATTTAGCTGTGATGAAAAAATTCAACCGGGTAAATACACACTTAATATTGATTTTTCTGCTCCCTACAACCGCCAAAGTGTGGGGTTATACAAAACATTAGATCAAGGTACGCCTTACCTATTTACCCAATTTGAAATGAGTGATGCACGTCGTGCCTTCCCTGTTTTTGATGAACCAAGCTATAAAATTCCTTTTCAGTTAACAATAACGGCCCCTAGCTCACAAAAAGTATATGCCAATACACCAGAACTAAAAACCACAACAAAGGGCGATATGACAACGCACTTTTTTGATAAAACACCGCCTATTCCATCGTATTTAGTTGCAATGGCAGTTGGCCCGTTTGAAGAAATAGACATTGAAGGTATGCCAATTCCTGGGCGTGTTATTACTCCTCAAGGTAAAATTCATTTAGCCGAATATGCTAAAGATAACATGCCGCGCGTACTTGCGGCATTAGAAGAGTATTTTGGTATTCCTTATGTGTATAAAAAACTCGACTCAGTTGCCGTGCCTGAATTCCCATTTGGCGCAATGGAAAACTCAGGCTTAGTAACTTACCGCGAAGACATTTTACTCGTTGATTTAGCAGCAGCAACACGCAGTAAAAAACAACGTAACGTGTCTATTATTGCTCATGAGCTTGCTCACCAATGGTACGGTAACTTGGTAACCATGAAGTGGTGGAATGACCTGTGGTTAAACGAAGCGTTTGCAAGCTGGATGGCAGCTAAAATGACCAAGCAGCTAAACCCTGAGTTTGAATCACATTTAGACTTACCACAAAATAACGTAATGGCACTAGACGCCCGCTTAAGTACTAAGCCTATTCGTAAGCCAATTAAAACCGAAGCTGACATTATGGACGGTTTAGGCCTTGCATACAGTAAAGGTAGCTCAGTACTTGCAATGGTTGAAAACTGGATTGGCGAAGAGGCGTTCCAAAAAGGGATTCAGCGTTACTTAAAAGACTTCTCTTATAAAAATGCAGAAGCGGCTGATTTATGGCAAGCACTAGGTAAAGCATCTAACAAAGATGTAGCCAGTGTTTTAAAATCATTTATTGAACAGTCTTCTTTTCCTCTTGTAAGTGTTAAACAGCAAGGCAAAAAAGTAACCATTTCACAAAGCCGCTTTGTAAATGCAGGTGTTGATGCGCCAGCACAGCTTTGGAATGTGCCAGTAACGATTAAATACGGTGCAGGCGACAACGTTAAAACAGCCAGTGTTTTACTAAACAAACAAAGCCAAACGCTTGATTTAGATTTTGCACCAGAGTGGATTTACCCTGACCAAGGTGCTCTTGGCTACTACCGCTGGGTAATGGATGACGCGCAATTTAACGCATTAATTGAAAACGCACCAACAGTGCTGACTGACCGTGAACGTTTAGCGCTATTATCGGCCACCGATGCACTGCTTAAGGCTGGCGTTATCTCTGCCGCCAAGTTAATGCAAACACTTGAAGTATTTGTAAGTGACAGCCACCCTCGCGTAGCAAATACTGCACTGGGCTACTTGGTATCGCAGCAACGCACATTCAAAGATGAAAGCAATAAAGACTTATGGCCTGCATTTATCCGTGACGCAGTAACTCCTGCTGCTAAAAAATATGGTTTAGAGGCAAAAATTGACGAAGATGGCGCTGTGTCGCAACTTCGTGCAGCCGTAATATCACGCTTAGGCTTTGATGGCGAAGACCAAAACGTAATCAATAAAGCTAAAGAACAAACGCAAGTGTATTTAACTAATCCACAAAAAGTAGACCCATATTTAGCAGGTGTTTATTTAAGACTCGCTGCTTTTCATGGTGATAAAGCCTTGCTTGATCAATTCATGACAACATTTAAAACGACTAAAGACCCACAAGTTCGCACTAACATGCTAGCTGCTATGGGCTTTTTTGGTGAGTCTGAATTACAAAATGCAGTGCTGGCTTACAGCTTAACTGATGAAGTAACCGCCTCTGATATGCGTACTATTTTATCTGGGCAAAGTTACACAGAAGAGCGCCAAGCATTATTTATCGATTGGGTTTATGATAATTACGATAAAGTAACAGCAAGTTTACCGCCGTTTTTTATTCCTAATTTACCGTACTTTACAACCGTAGGCTGTGATGCTAAAAGCTTAGCAACCACTCAAAACTTCTTTAATGATAAAATTTCAGAAGTGCCTGGGTACAGCCGCACATTGAGTAAACTAGAAGAAAGTACGCTTGATTGTATTGCACTAAAAAAACGCGAGCTTGATTCGGTCAATAGCTTCTTAAACAGCAAATAACCACTATTTGATTAAGCTATAAAAGAGCCGCTAAGTATTCACTCAGCGGCTTTATAATTTTAGGGCAAAGCTAATTAATTCGAATTATGGATAATAAACCTCTTAACCAAACTTCAGATTAATTACCAATGATCATCGTCAACTTAGCAATAAAGTCTTTTGCAGCTTGCTCTGAATTTATTTTAAATGCGACACCATAGTGAATTGGTTGAGCGCTTTTATATATACGAGTTGGAAATCGGGTCATTTCACTGCTATGAAAATACCCTTGTGCGCGAGTTACACCATCTATATCGTTAAAGTCATCACTGAATACTTCAAACGCAGGGCGAATTACTATTTTGCCTTTACCGCTTTCACTGTGAGTGTAAAAGGCCTCTTTTGAATTAACTAACATGTATTCTGCAATGTTCTTAATTTTAAAATTACTTCTGCATTGTAGTTTTATAAGCTGCTCTGTTAACTCATCTGCACTGTACG
This sequence comes from Pseudoalteromonas sp. PSi26, assembly GCF_054960575.1. Taxonomy (NCBI): domain Bacteria; kingdom Pseudomonadati; phylum Pseudomonadota; class Gammaproteobacteria; order Alteromonadales; family Pseudoalteromonadaceae; genus Pseudoalteromonas; species Pseudoalteromonas sp. PSi26. The sequence goes on from NZ_JBHNYT010000017.1 coordinate 55,490, forward strand.
CCATGTTTATCCCTATTCGTTAATTTGCGTATCACCTTAACGCATACGCAGTTTGAAGTCTTACTTTATTGTGTTACGTCGCATACAAATGCAAGCTTATCGTTGTTGTAACTCATTCGGGTGATATTAGTTTCGCAGTAAGTGCTTAAATCAAGCCATTGCGATATCTCATTACTGCCATCGAGCTTACGTTGATAAACACGATTTTTAATAGCGTAAGCAATTGTTTTATCATCTTTTAAAATGAAGTCTTGTACCTGAGTGGGTAGCCTTAATAAATCGCCTACTTGTTTATTTTGTGGATTAAAGCTCGCTAAAATATGCTGATCGTTTTTAGTGTAACTAAATAAAAACATCGCCGCGTTGTGGTTATAAATAAGTGTACGAGAAATATCACTGGCGGCTATTTCACCTCTAGCAGCGTCTACTGAGGTGTATTGAAGCGTATGCGGCTGACCTAAAATAAACATCACTAAATCGTTTTTAATGCCCCAAGCATGGTAGCCAACAGGCTCTATCCAATCAAAAATACGACTAGGCGCACTTTGTGTATCAAGCGGGTACTGCCACAACTTTTGTTTTGAATCGGCCTCTACAACAATGGCTGACAAGCTTGTTTTATTAGGCATTAATGTTGGTGAATACTCACTGACAGGCGTATTTGTTAAGTTAGTTATTTCACGCGTTGTTAAATTGTAATGTGCAATATCGGTTTGGCTTTGGTTATTAGTTATTACCTCATGGGTAAAGTATAAATCGTCATTAATTAAGTAAGGCTGGTTATTGTAACTTGTTTTGTCGCTTACTATGGTCACTTGAACACCATATGGCGTATTTAAATCAGCAAGTAATATTTGGCTTTTAGGCATGTTAGCGTGTGCACAACCTGCGGCTAACGCACTTAATGAAAAGAAGCTAAGTAGTGGTTTTAAAAGTTTCATGCTTTCTCTCGTTTTAATTTTAAGCACCTCATGATAACGTTATTTGCTGATGGCGTCACTTGAGCTTAGTCAGTCAACACGTAAGATACCCAAACGACTTAAAAAAGTGTTAAGTTTAGTCTGGTTATATAGCCTGGTCCTAAAAAAGAGAATTAACATGTCAGCTAAAAATCCTATCATTGCAATTACTGGTTCATCGGGTGCGGGTACAACCACCACGACCAATGCCATTAAGCACATTTTTCGTAGCCTAAATATCCAGGCAGCATTTATTGAAGGTGATAGCTTTCATCGTTATACACGCCCCGAAATGGACAAAAAAATACGCGAAGCCCAACAAGAAAGTAAGCATATTAGTTACTTTGGCCGTGAAGCTAACGACTTTGGCGCCCTTGAATCGTTATTTAGTAATTATGGTGAAACAGGGCAAGGCAAATTGCGCCGCTACTTGCACACCTTTGATGAAGCTGTACCTTATAACCAACTGCCAGGCACATTTACCCCTTGGCAAGAGCTTGAGCATAATACAGATATTTTATTCTACGAAGGTTTGCATGGCGGGGTTGTTGACCAAGACGTTGATGTAGCCAAGCATGTTGATTTACTCATTGGCATGGTACCGATTATTAACCTTGAGTGGATACAAAAGCTAATCCGCGATACTTCAGAGCGAGGCCACTCTCGCGAAGCTGTGATGGGGTCAATTGTGCGTAGTATGGACGATTACATAAATCACATTACCCCTCAGTTTTCACGAACGCATATTAACTTTCAGCGTGTGCCTACCGTAGATACATCAAACCCATTTAGCGCAAAAGACATTCCCTCACTGGATGAAAGTTTTGTTGTGATCCGCTTTAGAGGCATTGAAGATGTTGATTTTCCTTATTATCTGAGAATGATTGAAGGTAGCTTTATGTCGCGTATTAATACGCTGGTAGTGCCGGGCGGTAAAATGGGCCTTGCAATGGAGCTTGTATTAACACCGCTGATAAAAGATATTATTATGAAAAAGCGCGCACTAGAGAACCTTGCTCCGCTTGATTTACCTATTTAGTATTATCGCTTTAGTGCTCTTTTTTGTTTAACAGAAGTCACGTACACTGCTGATTTTACTCAATACGAGATCAGCATGTCATCATTGTTAAAAGTTATAGTTGGATCTAAAAATCCAGTAAAAATAAATGCAGCAAAGCATATTTTTACTATGTACTTTCCAAATAACACCATTGATTGCCTAGGTGTTAACGCTCCTTCAAACGTGCCAGATCAACCTATTGGTGAAGATGAAACACGTATTGGCGCGCAAAACCGTGTTAACTATTGTAAAAAGCACCATCAAGCCGATTACTACGTGGCAATGGAAGGCGGTGCAGAGCAATTTAGCTATGGTGCAGCGACCTTTGCCTATGTTGTTATTGATAACGCCACAGAACAGGTTATAGGGCGAAGCAGTAATCTTCCATTACCCAATATACTTTTTAAAGCATTACTTAATGGCGAAGAGCTTGGCGATGTAATGGATAAAGCATTTAACACCACAAATATAAAACAAAAAGGCGGCGCCATTGGCCTGCTTACAAATAACCATGCAACACGCGAAAGTACCTATACCCAAGCACTAACCTTGGCCATGGCACCCTTTTTACATAGCTACCTATATCGCAAATAAAATACAGGAAATTGAATGAAATACAGCTACGTGTTGTTTGATGCAGACGAAACTTTATTTAGGTTTGATATTTTAGCCGGTATGACTCGTATGTTTAAAAATTACGGCGTTAATTTTACGCAAGACGACTACGTTCACTACCAGAAAACCAATAAACAACTGTGGGTTGATTATCAAAATGGTGTTATCACTGCTGATTACTTGCAGGTAACCCGCTTTAACGAATGGTCAGCAAAATTAAATGTCCCCGCAAAAGAGTTAAACGATGCATTTTTAGATGCAATGGCGCAAATTTGTGAGCCATTGCCAGGCGCTATAGAGTTGCTTAATAAATTAAGACCTCATGCTAGGTTAGGCATCATTACTAATGGCTTTGCTCGCCTGCAAACAGTTCGTTTAGAGCATACTGGTTTAAAAGATATGTTTGAATGGTTAGTTATTTCTGAGCTTGTAGGTATAGCAAAACCTAACAAAGCTATTTTTGAACATACGTTCGAACTGATGGGTAACCCAAATAAGAGCCAAATATTAATGATCGGTGATACCGCATCAAGTGACATACTTGGCGGTAATAATGCAGGTATAGATACGTGTTGGTTGCAACACCCTGGTGAACAATTACCAGAAGGAATAACCCCCACTTACACAATAACCAAATTAGAACAGCTACAAGCCATTTTAGGTATTTAATTTTTAAAACTTACTATTTTAAAAGAATAGATACATAGCAAAAAAATGACGCTAATAAGCGTCATTTTTTGTAACTGTTTTAAGTGTGTACTTTAAGATACTTGATTAGGCTGTTGCTAACTCAAGACCGGGTGCAGGCATCGTTACAGGCGTTTCAAATGTTGCCCACTCCCACGCTGACTCGGTTGCCATTACTTTACGAAGCAACTTATTGTTTAAATCGTGACCCGACTTAAACGCAGTCACCTTACCTAAAATATTATGGCCTGTCATAAACATGTCACCAACACAGTCTAGTATTTTGTGCTTAACGAACTCATCGCTGTAGCGTAAACCATTTGGGTTTAGTACTTTAAACTCGTCAAGTACTACTGCGCTGTCCATGCTGCCACCTAGAGCAAGGTTATTAGCATGCATGTATTCAATGTCTTTCATAAAACCAAAGGTACGAGCACGGCTAATTTCTTCAGTAAAGCTTTGAGCGGTGATGTCTAAACCAACACGCTGACGACTTTCGTTAATAGCCGGGTGATCAAAAGCGATTTCAAAGTCTATGTGAAAACCGTCGTACGGTTCTACTTCGGCCCATTTGTCACCTTCTTCAATACGTACTTTTTCTTTAATACGAATAAAGCGTTTAGCGGCATTTTGCTCTTCAATGCCGCCTTTTTGTAATAAATAAATGAATGGTAATGCACTACCATCCATAATTGGCACTTCTGAGCTGTCTAATTCTACAATTAGGTTATCAATCCCCATTGCTGCAACTGCAGCAATTAGGTGCTCAGTAGTTGATAAACGAACGCCATCTTTGTTAATTAAACAGGTACACAACTGCGTATCGCCAACGGCTTCAGGTGTTGTTTCAAATTCAACAACAGGATCAAGGTCGACACGACGAAATACAATCCCAGTATTTGCGCTCGCAGGTCGGAGAGTTATTGTGACCTTCTCACCTTTATGAAGTCCAATTCCTATGGCTTTGACTACTTCTGCAATCGTACGCTGTTTAATCATAGGTTCGCTCACTTAAATTTATTACAGTTAGACGGCGGATAGTATCATATATACGCGCGCCTTACAATATTCGCTCAATTTACCAGCAAAATAACGTTTTTTATTAGTCTGCTTGTTTGCGTAAAAATGCAGGGATGTCAAAGTAATCACCACCCTCTGATTTATCCGCTTTTTTACTCGTTTGCGACGACGAGCTTGCTGTATTGCTAGAACTTGCTGAACTCGCTTTTTCTGTGCTTTCAGTTTGTGCTTTAGCTGCACTTTCATCGGTGCTGTCTTGGCTTGCAAAGCTAGGCACATACATACTGCTTGCTTGGTTAGACGTGTTTGCAACATCAGAACCCGAAGCCTTTTTAAAACCGTTATCAACAATACCAAACTGTGGACGACGATCGCCACCTAACCCCGTTGCAACTACAGTTACACGTAACTCGTCGCTCATTTCAGGATCAATTACCGCACCCACTACAACCGTTGCGTTCTCAGAGGCAAGTGCTTTAACGTGGTTACCGACTATTTCGAATTCTTCAATCGCAATATCCATACCCGCGGTGATATTAACTAAAATACCTTTGGCACCTGTTAAATCAACGTCTTCCAATAATGGGCTTGAAATAGCAGCTTCTGCGGCTTCTTGTGCACGATCAGGACCTGACGCAGATGCAGTACCCATCATAGCAGTACCCATAGCAGACATAACAGTTCGTACGTCAGCGAAATCCACGTTAATTAAGCCAGAGCGCGTAATGAGTTCTGCAATACCTTGTACCGCACCAAATAATACGTCATTAGCTTTAGCAAATGCATCTAGAAGTGTAGTGCCTTTGCCTAAAACTTTAAGTAATTTATTGTTCGGAATTGTAATAAGCGAATCTACAATTTCTGACAACTCGCTGATACCTTGTTCAGCTGCCGCTGCACGTTTCTTACCTTCAAAATCGAAAGGACGCGTCACTACCGCAACAGTTAAAATACCTAGCTCTTTAGCAATTTTAGCAACCACAGGCGCAGCCCCTGTACCTGTACCGCCGCCCATGCCAGCTGCGATAAATACCATGTCGGCACCTTCAAGGCTTGCACGAATAGTCTCTGCATCTTCTTCAGCCGATTCGCGGCCTACTTCAGGATTTGCACCCGCACCTAGCCCAGAGGTTATTTGTGTGCCTAATTGAACTGTTACATCAGCAGCAGAATTTCGTAATGCTTGCGCATCTGTATTAGCGGCAATAAAGCGCACGCCTTCGATTTGCTGTTTTACCATGTGCTCAACAGCGTTACCGCCGCCGCCGCCCACGCCAATTACTTTTATTACAGCTTCTTCGCTGTGTTGTTCCATTATATCAAACATGTTCACTCTCCGACTTGAGTCTTAAAACTCGCCTTGAAACCATTTAGTAATGCGGTTCCACCAATTATTGTTATCCTCTGCTTTCGACTTTTGTGCATTCATCGATTGCATGGTGCGCCCGTATTGTAACAAACCAACAGCGGTTGCGTACGAAGGATCATCTACGTAGTCTGTTAAACCAACCATCCCGATTGGTTTACCTATTCTTACTGGCATTTGAAAAATGTCTTCCGCCACTTCCATTGCACCAGTCATTTTGGCAGTTCCGCCTGTTATAACGAGACCTGCCGCAATTTGGTCTTCTAAACCTGAACGACGAATTTCTTCCATCGCAAGTTCAAATAATTCTCTGAAACGAGGCTCTACCACCTCTGATAATGTATGACGTGACATTAATCTTGCAGGGCGCCCGCCTACACTTGGTACTTCAATAGTGTCTTCGCTGCTTGCCAATTGGCTGCTTGCACATGCGTATTGTACTTTGAGTGACTCTGCATGCGATATAGGTGTACGAAATATTTTTGCAATATCACCCGTTACCTGATTACCCGCCACAGGGATTACTGCTGAATGGCGCAGCGCACCGTTGATATAAATAGTGATATCCATTGTACCACCACCAATATCGAGTACCGCGACTCCCAGCTCTTTTTCATCATCTGTGAGAACTGAATAACAAGAAGCCAATGCTGTAAATATCAATTGGTCGACTTCAAGGCCGCAACGTTCAACACATTTCTCTATGTTTTTAGCCATGTCGTTGGAGCAGGTAATAATGTGAGCACGTGCCTCCATTCGCACACCGCTCATGCCTAGTGGGTTTTTAATCCCTTCTTGCATATCGATGCTGTACTCTTGCGGTAGTGCATGCAGCATTTTACGTTCAGCTGAAATAGGCACAGAACGCGCAATATGAATCACATTTTCAATATCTTCGTCTGTTACTTCAGTGTTATTTATAGCAACAACACCGCTTTCGTTCTGGCATTGAATATGTTTACCAGAAATCCCCAAGTACACTGAACTAATTCGACAATCTGCCATTAATTCGGCTTCATCTATAGCGCGGCGAATAGACTCAGACACTAAGTTTAAATCGTTAACGCCACCTTTATCCATACCATGGGATACCTGGCTGCCCACACCAACAATGCTGAGCTTGTTATCTGCGGTGATTTCGCCTACCGTGGCTACCACTTTCGAGGTACCAACGTCTAATCCAATCACGAGGTTTCTTTCTGCTGACTTAGTCATGCCTTACTCTTATTTTGTAATTGTTCTTCTTGCACTGGCTTAAAGCTCACCGCAAGGCCGGTATCATACCGTAAATCCACTGCATCTATCTGTGCTTTTTCTGGATATTCCATACGTGGGTAAACGTCTATAAAACGTTGAACACGCTTGGCTTTATCCCTACGCCCTAAATTTAAGCGCACCCCGCTATCAAGCCAAAGCTGCCAAGAAAAACGCTCTGATAACGCTAAACTTTTAAGCGTTAACGCGTTTACTTTAAGCATTTCGTCAAACTGCTTAAAGGCAATCCATGCTTCTTGTTCGCTCCCTTCTGGGCCAAATAACTGAGGTAAATCTTTACTTAACTTATCGCTGCGAGCTTGAAAAGCCTCACCATTGTTATTAATTAACAAGTCACTATTCCAATGCGCAACCGCCTCGTGTTCAACAACGTAAACCTGAATCGTATCAGGCCATTGTTTTCGCACCGATACAGTGGCCACCCAAGGTAGATTTTGCACTAGCTGTTGTACATGTTTTACATCAAGCTCAAAAAAACTACTTAAATCCGCTTTTTTTATTGCTGTTATTATTGCGGTTTCATCTGTGTATTTAGGATGCCCTTGCACCGTTAAGTGCTTTATTTGTGCATCTTTATTTTTTACTAACCAATCAGATACACCCGTTGTAATTTGCACTAAGCCAATAATAACAACTAAAAAAAAGCTCACGCCAAAAATCAGCGACCAATTTAGGTTCTGTTTGATTTTATGAGCTTTTTCTAAAAGGGGATGCATATTAAAGCGTTTGCTCCAAAATGCGAACAACTAATTGCTCAAAACTTGCCCCATTTGCTTTAGCTGCCATAGGCACTAATGATTTTTCTGTCATTCCGGGTACAGTATTAACCTCTAATAAATAAAAGTTGCCTTGCTCATCTTGCATTGCATCTACGCGGCCCCAGCCGCTTGCGCCAACTAAGTCAAACGCTTCTAACGACATAGCCTGTAATTGCTGCGTATCGTGCGCCGATAAATTGGCTGGGCAATGATACTGCGTAGTATTTGATTGATACTTTGCCTGATAATCGTAAAAGCCATTTGGCGTTGTCATTTCAATTACTGGCTGTACTTCATCACCTAAAACAGTCACTGTAAATTCACGACCCGTTATCCACTGCTCAACCAACACTTGGCTATCAAACTTAAATGCATTAATTAATGCATCTTCAAGTTCTTGCGCAGTAGTTGCTTGTGCCATACCAATGCTCGACCCTTCATGAGAAGGCTTAACCATCACTTTTTTAAATTCAGCCATGATAGCGTGTGCATCAAAACCTTTTTTAGCATCTACAACGGCATAAGGCGCGGTGCTTAAGCCTGCTGATTTAAACAAGTGCTTACAACGAACTTTATCCATTGCCAGCGCTGAACCCAGTACGTTACTGCCGGTGTAAGGTAAGTTCATAAACTCTAATGCACCTTGAACAGTTCCGTCCTCACCACCTCGGCCATGTAATGCAATAAAAACACGATCTACATTTAACTCTTTGAGTTCCCACAATGACCGGTTTTGAGGATCGAATGCAATCGCATCTACACCGCAATTTTGTAATGCATTAAAAACAGCCTGACCCGACTTTAATGACACTTCACGCTCTGCTGAGTTACCACCAAGCATTACCGCTACTTTACCAAATTGTGCATTTACTTGGGTCATACTTCACCTTGTTTTAATTTTTCTATCGACATGCCTGTTGCTGCTAACGTTTTTACTAACTGACCTATATTACCCGCACCTTGGGTCAATACTAAGTCATTATTTTGCAAGTTATCTGCTAATACACCCGCAAGCTCTTTACTTGATGCTACATGCAATGGCTCTTTGCCACGTTGACGAAGGCTTCGGCATAAACTTTTACTATCAGCGCCCACTATAGGCTCTTCGCCTGCGCCATAAACATCTAATAATAAAAGCTGATCTACATCGGCAAGTACTTTTACAAAGTCTTCATATAAATCACGAGTACGACTATAACGATGCGGCTGATAAATCATTACTAAGCGTTTATCGGGCCACCCCTCGCGAACTGCTGCAATAGTTGCTGCAACCTCTGAAGGGTGATGACCATAATCATCCACTAACATTATATTGCCGCGTTCGTTTTCAAATTCGCCGTAGTGTTGAAAACGACGGCCAATACCTTCAAACTTTTGTAATGCTTCTAAAATTGCTTGGTTAGCAATATTTTGATCTTTTGCTACTGCAATCGCTGCTGTCGCATTTAATGCGTTATGTTTACCTGGCATATTTAGCGTTGCCGTTAAACACTCACCTTGTTTATTGGTTACCGTAAACGTACACGTATTAGCTGACTGGCTAAAATCACTCATGCGATAATCAGCCGTTGGCGACTCGCCATACGTAATAATAGGACGCCCAAAACGAGGAATTAGTTCGGCGGCTACCTCAGAGTCGATACACACAACAGCCAGACCATAAAACGGCAGGTTATGTATAAAATCGACATAAGTGTCTTTCATTTTTTCAAGGCTGCCACCGTATGTATCCATGTGATCTTCTTCAATATTAGTGATCACCGATACCATAGGTTGTAAGTGTAAAAACGACGCATCACTCTCATCTGCTTCTGCAATTAAAAAATCGCTTTTACCAACCTTTGCATTACTACCTGCACTATTTAATAAACCACCAATAATAAAGGTTGGATCGAGCCCAGCTTGGGCATAAATGCTAGCAATTAAACTCGTTGTTGTTGTTTTGCCATGAGTGCCAGCAATGGCAATGCCATGGCGAAAACGCATTAATTCAGCTAGCATTTCAGCACGACGTACAACAGGAATTCTTGCAGCTTTTGCGGCAATTATTTCAGGGTTAGTTTCGTCAATAGCACTTGAAACTACCACCACATTGGCATCTTTTACGTTGTTTTCGTGATGACCAATGAATACTTCTGCACCCGCTTTAATCAAGCGATCCGTCATCGCACTATGCGCAATATCAGAACCTGTAATACGGTAACCTTCAAAAGCGAGCACTTCGGCAATACCACCCATACCCGCTCCACCGATACCAATAAAGTGAATGGTTTCTATTCGACGCATTGCAGGTCGTATACTTTTGTTTTGTACTGATGCTTCTTTCACTTACACTCTCTTATTTGATACTTGCTCACAGTGCGCGGCTACGCTTGCTGTGGCATCTAAAATGGCTTGTTTTTTTGCGTTATTAGCCATTTTATTAATTAAACTAGGGTTTACTAAGTAAGGGGTTAATAGCGCAACAATCGATTGCTCATTAAATACACTTTGCTGCATGAGTAACGCTCCATCTGCCTCAACCAAATATTGGGCGTTAGCCGTTTGATGGTCGTCAACTGCATGAGGAAACGGCACAAACACAGCCATTTTTCCCGCTGCTGCAATTTCACTTACCGTTAGCGCACCAGCTCGGCAGATAACAATATCAGCCCAAGCATACGCTGCATCCATGTCATCGATAAATTCCGCAACTTTTACATTATCGCTTTCAAACATGTGCGTTTTGTAGGCTTGCTCAACGCTGTTTAAATGTCCTTTACCTGTCTGGTGCCATACATTTATTGCACTGGTTTTGTTAAGCGCTTTAAATGCAGCTGGAAGTGTTTGGTTAAGTACCTGAGCCCCTAACGACCCTCCGACAACCAACATATTAATCGGTGTTGAAACGTCACGCGTTGCTATGTCTATTACACTTTGACGAACTGGATTGCCGACAAGTTCAGCTTGTCCTGCATCAAAAGCGCTTGGAAAAGCCGCTAAAACGCGATTAGCAAATCGTGAAAGCCATCGGTTGCTCATTCCAGCAACCGCATTCTGTTCATGAATAACCAACGGAATACCTAAACTTTTTGCAGCAATACCTGTTGGTCCAGTTACGTATCCTCCCATGGCAAGAACAACATCTGGACGTTGATTTTTCAATACCTTACGCGCTTGCAATATTGCATTAATAACCATGAATGGCGCTTTAACAAGGCGTTTTAATCCGTTGCCACGCACACCTTTTACATTAATAAAATCAATTTCTATATTGTGCTTAGGAACAACGCTTGCTTCCATTCTATCGGGTGTGCCAATCCAAGTAACTTGCCACCCCTGTGCTTTTAAGTAATCAGCAACTGCAATACCTGGAAATATATGCCCGCCAGTTCCACCAGCGACTACAACACACTTTTTACTCATCGTTTACCTCCGCCTGAGGTCGCTTGCTTAGTTGCCATTTTAGTTTCAAAATCAACGCGTAATAATATTCCAGTTGCTATGGTCATAATCATCAAACTAGAACCACCATAAGAAATAAACGGTAATGTAAGACCTTTAGTCGGTAAAATCCCCGCACTTGCCCCTACATTAACCATGGTTTGAAACGCAAACCAAATACCTATTGCAAAGGCAAAATAGCCTTCGTATTCTTTACCGCACTTTAAGGCTTGCTGGCCAATTAATAATGCTCTAAATACTAAAGTGGCGAGCACCATTAAAATGCTTACCACGCCAACTAAACCAAGCTCTTCGCCAATAACCGCAAAAATAAAATCATTGTGTGCTTCAGGAAGGTATTGCAACTTTTGCACACTATTACCTAACCCTTGGCCAAACCATCCACCTTGGCTGTATGCCATTAACGATTGAACGAGCTGGTACCCTTTTCCGAATGGGTCATCCCAAGGGTCTAAAAAGCCAACAACACGCGCCATGCGATAAGGCTCAACAATAATCAACAAAACAACCAAGCCAATCCCGGTTAAAATAAGGACAAAAAACTGCCATAGTTTTGCGCCCGCTAAAAACAATAAGCCAACTGTTGTTACAAACATAACAACTACGGTGCCCAAGTCAGGCTGCAACAAAATAAGCAATGCATACACGGCAAACACTGCAATAGGCTTTGCAAAGCCTTTAATGTTCTCTTGTACTTCTTCACGCTTTCGGACCAAGTAACCTGCTATGTAACTAAAAAAGTACAATTTAGCGGCTTCAGCCACCTGAAAACCAATGGGTCCAATTGGGATCCAACGCTTGGCACCATTAACCTCGCGGCCAATAATTAATACAGCAATGAGCAATACCATGCCCAGTATCAATAAGTATGCATTTGAACGTTTCCACCAATCCATTGGTACACAAACCGTGATCCAAAAAAGTACAAACGCAACGGCCAAAAACATCCCGTGACGAATAGCAATATGATGTGAGTTATCAAAAAGGCGCTCTGCCGTTGGCATAGACGCACTCATCACCATAATAAAGCCAACACCAATTAGCATTAGCATTGAATAAAGCAAAGGCACATCATAAAGCTGCGGCGAGGGTTTTGGTGTTAATGTGTCTTTTATTTGTGCAAGCGCAATCATATGTTATCCGCCAAAACACACTTAACAAAGTCATCACCACGTTGCATATAGTTGTTATACATATCAATGCTTGCACATGCTGGCGCTAATAAAACTACATTACCCGGCGAACTAAGCTGCTTAGCTAAATTAACCGCCTCACTCATGTTATTTGTTAAATGGCTTTTGCTGGTCAGAGCCACTAACTTTTTTGCATCTTTACCAAAACAGATCAGCGCTTTTACATGCTTTTGTAAGTAAGGTTTAAGCGGGTTTAAATCAGCGCCTTTTGCATCGCCTCCCGCTATCACAATTAAGTTTTGAGTTTCTGTGGCCAAACTGTCTATGGCTGCTATGGTAGCGCCTACGTTTGTTGCCTTTGAATCGTTAAAGTATTTAACGCCATGTTGCCGAGTAACAAATTGGCAGCGATGAGCCAATCCGTTAAACCCGTTCAGTGCCTTTGTATAAGCCTCTTTACTAATATTAAAGGGGCTTAGTAACGCCATAACCGCAAGCGTATTTAAATAATTGTGCTTACCTACAACAGCCAGTGTATCAACAGGTAAAAACGCTTCATTGTTAGCGAAAAAATACGTACTGCTATTATGCTGCCCTAAATAATATTTACCCTGTTGAGTACCAAAACCAATTTTAGCCGTAGCACTGCTAACGGACGGATGCGTTTGTTTGTCATCTTCATTTACAACAATACATTGTGTTCCGTTGTAAATAGATAGCTTTGAGTCTATATATGCTTGGTAGCTATCGTAACGATCTAAATGATCTTCAGATACATTTAACACCGTGGCACTCACCGATTTTAAGCTTGTTGTGGTATCTAATTGAAAGCTCGAAAGCTCAAGCACATAAACATCAAAGTCGTCATTGAGTAAATCAAGTACTGCGGTACCAATATTGCCGCCAAGTGCCACATTAAAGCCAGCCGCTTTTAACACGTCATAGGCTAAAGTCACTACGGTTGATTTACCATTTGAGCCAGTCACTGCCACTACAGGTTTAGTATTAATGCGCGCAAATAACTCAACATCACCTATTAATTCAACACCCGAATTAATAGCACTCGCAATGGCAGGCGTTTTAAGGCTTAACCCAGGGCTTACAATAATCATATCACTGCTATTAAGCCCAGCAGCATCTAAGCTGCCAAAGTGTGTATTTAAACTAGGCGCATGACTGCTCAGCCATTCAATCCCTGGGGGATTTGCTCGGCTGTCGACAACCTTTGGCGTTAAACCGTGAGATAGTAAAAAACGCACAATGCCCAGACCGGTTACACCGAGTCCGAGCACTGTTATTTGTTTATTCTTTATCTCGTTTAAATATTGCATTTATCTTATCTTTAATGTCGCAAGGCCTGCGAGAACCAACACAATAGATATAATCCAAAAACGCACAATGACGCGCGGCTCTGGCCAACCTTTTAATTCGTAATGATGGTGAATAGGCGCCATTCTAAATATTCGTTGCCCACGTAACTTATACGAGCCCACTTGTAAAATCACTGACAACGCCTCCATAACAAAGACACCGCCCATGATAATCAGTAGAAGTTCTTGACGAACCAGCACAGCAATAATCCCCAGCGCTCCACCTAATGCTAATGAGCCTACATCACCCATGAATACTTGCGCCGGGTAAGTGTTAAACCATAAAAACCCAAGCCCTGCACCAACAATGGCAGTACATACAACCACAAGCTCACTGGCTAATGGCAAATGCGGAATATGTAAATAAGCAGAAAAATTAATATTACCTGTTAAGTAAGCAATTATGGCAAGTGCCGCTGCGACTAAAATAGTCGGTACAATAGCGAGGCCATCTAAGCCATCAGTCAGGTTTACAGCATTTGATGTTCCAACTAATGCAAAATAGGTAATAACAATGTAAAACAAGCCTAACTGCGGTAAAACATCTTTAAAAAACGGCACAACTAAAGACGTTTCTGCAGCTTGAGTACTTGTAAAGTACAATGCAGTTGCAACCACAAGTGCAATTACTGACTGCCAAAAGTACTTCCATTTCGCTATAAGCCCTTTTGGATCTTTACGGATGACTTTGCGGTAATCATCGATAAAGCCGACAATTCCCAGTGAGCCAATTACAAATAACGTTGCCCACACATACTTATTAGAGAGATCTGCCCACAATAAGGTACTTGTAAAAATTGCCGCTAAAATAAGCAGACCACCCATAGTTGGCGTACCCGATTTTGATAAGTGTGATTGTGGACCATCATCGCGTACTGTTTGCCCAATTTGCATTTTTTGCAAGCCACGAATTAGCTTTGGCCCTAAATACAGAGACATAATGAGCGCAGTTAAAATCCCCAAAATAGCGCGCAGCGTTAGATACGAAAAAACATTAAAACCACTAAAATACTGTGTTAAATACTCAGCCAGCCAAACTAACATTATGATACTCCATTGATGGCTTGTTGCTGGCCATTAACTAAATCGGTTACTAATAATTCCATGCGAGAACTGCGTGATCCTTTCACGACAATGGTCGTTTTTTTATTTACTTGATTAATTGTGGCTTGAATTTGTTGCTGCATCTGATCGCGGTTTGAGAAGTGGCGATTAGGCAGCGCAAATACATCGCTGGCACACTTACTCAACACACCTAGCGTAAATAGCTCATTAATGCCTTTTTCAAGCGCATATTCGCCAACTTCTTGATGGTATTTACGTGCGTCTTCACCAAGCTCACCCATATCACCCAGCGCTAAAATACGATGCCCTTGCATATCACTCAGTAAGTCAATGGCAGCCTTAACCGATTTAACATTGGCATTGTAAGTATCATCAACCACGGTGAGCATGTCAGACACTTCTATTAAGTTTACGCGCCCTTTTACATCGCCCATCGTCGCTAACGCATGGGCAATATCATCTAAAGTGACATCAAGCTCGCTTGTTAGTGCAGCTGCAATAAGTGCATTGCTAATATTATGTTTACCCGGTAATGCGAGAGTCACAGGTACTTTTTTTTGTTTTGTACACAACGTAAAGCTTGCACGTGCATTAGCATCTAAGCTTATATCTTCAGCCCAAATATCGAGTTTTTCAGAGGTTGAAAAGCGCTTTATGTTGCGCCCTTCAAGTTTATCTAGCCAATATTGACTAAACTCACTGTCGCAATTAATTATTGCTACGCCATTTTCTTTAAGGCCATCAAAAATTTCGCCTTTTGCTTTGGCCACGCCCATCAAGCTACCAAAACCTTCTAAGTGGGCTGGTGCTACATTACACACTACCGCTACATCAGGTTTAGCCATTGCCGTTGTGTATGCAATTTCACCTAAATGATTTGCACCCAGCTCTATTACTGCAAAACGGTGTTGTGGCTCTAAACGCAACAACGTTAGCGGTACGCCAATATCGTTATTAAAATTACCTTTGGTTGCCAGCACATCGCCATGCACAGATAAAATAGCCGCGCACATTTCTTTTACGGTGGTTTTACCCACACTGCCCGTAATAGCAATTGTTTTAGGTGCCACTTGCGCCATAACAGCGGTGCCAATAACCCCTAATGCAATACGTGTGTCTTTTACTACAAACTGGGCAATATCAACATCGACTTGATGATCGACAATAACGCCTATCGCGCCTTTTTGTTTTGCCTCTGCTATAAATTTATGACCATCAAAATTTGGCCCTTTAAGTGCTAAAAACACTTCACCTTCGCATACTGTGCGAGTATCCGTATTTATGTTGAGCACTTGCTGATTATCACCTTGATAATCAGTTGTTAGCACATTGGCTAACCAATCAAAATCCATCGGGATCATGTTTGAGTCCCTCTACTTGTTTTTATTAGTTGTTTTTGTACAAATTGACGATCGCAAAAGTCGATACGTTCATTGCCTATAATTTGATAATTTTCATGGCCTTTACCGGCAATTAAAACCACTTCATTAGAAGCTGCATTATTAATTGCATAACTAATTGCTGACGCTCTATCAGCTTCTAAATGTGCGCTTTGAGGTGCAGCTAAACCTGCAGCTACCTCTGCAATAATCACATTTGGATCTTCTGAGCGTGGGTTATCGCTGGTAATAATCACTTTGTTAGCATTTTTTTCAGCAGCCTGCGCCATCAAAACTCGCTTGCCTTTATCTCTATCACCACCACAACCAAACACGCAGCTAACACCACCTGGCACATGTTTTTGCAACGCTTGTAGTGCCAAAGCCAGTGCTTCTGGCGTATGTGCATAATCCACTACACAGGTTGGTTTACCCACAGCACTAAATGCCTGCATCCGCCCTGCTACTGGCTGAAGTTGTAAACAACCTGCAATAAGTTGCTCTAGGGGGTAACCTAAACCCAATAACGTGGCTAAAGCAGCCGTTAAGTTATAAAGGTTAAATTCACCAAACAACGGTGATTTTACCTTAATATCACCCCAGCTTGTAGATAATTGCGCCGAAATACCTTCAATCGAATAATCAACATCTGAAAAATACACATACTGTGCATTTTTAGGTGCTAAATTTTTTCGTCCGTAGCAAATTAAATGATTAAAATCGTATTTTTCAAGCCACTGCTCTGCTAAGCTGTCGTCTTGATTTAGTACGACAAGCTGTGGATCAAAATCGCGAAATAGCATGAGCTTTGCATCACCATAACTTGCCATATCGCCATGGTAATCTAGGTGATCGCGCGAAAGGTTAGTAAACACAGCGGCTTTAAACAGACACCGTTCAACACGATGCTGCACAAGGCCATGCGACGATACTTCCATTGCCACCAGTTTTTTATCCGCTTGATGTAAATCACTTAAGATGTGTTGTAAATCGACTGCTGAAGGCGTGGTGTTTATCAGCGGCGTTAAATTATCTGGATGACCAAAACCTAGCGTACCAATAATTGCTGACTGCGTATTACAGTACTGCGCTAGATGAGCAATCATAGCCGTGGTGGTAGATTTACCGTTTGTACCAGTTACTCCAATTAAATCAAGGTTATGACTAGGCTGGTTGTAAAATCGACTTGCAAATTCAGCCAGTTTTTTATTAAGCTCTGACACTAAGTAAAGCGAGTCAAATTCAACTTCAAACTCGCAAAGTCTATCGGCAATAACTGCCACAGCACCGTTTTCTATTGCTTTAGCTATAAACTGCCCGCCATCTAAATCATGGCCTTTTATTGCTACAAATACATCGCCTGGGTTAACGTCTCGGCTATCTAATCGCAAATGATTAACTAGCTGCGAGGGTGCATCTATTTCGATATATTTTAAAATGGTTTTTAAATCACGCATCATTCTTTTTACCTTTTACGTACGCAACTTCTTCCTTGTCGGGTGCGACGTTTAATATTCTTAATGCGTTAGAAACGATTTCTGCAAATGCAGGGCCTGCAGTGGCACCTCCATAGTACACATCACCGCCAGGTTCATTGATCATTACTACCACAGCTAAACGCGGATTACTTGCTGGCGCCACGCCCGCAAAATAACCAACATATTCATCACCGTAACCACCTACTGCGGCTTTTTTAGAAGTCCCCGTTTTACCTGCTGCACGGTAACCATCAACTTTAACGTTATGTGCAGTGCCACCACTTTCAAATACGCTCTCCATCATGTTTACTACCGCTTCAACATCTTGCTGTTGAAAAACACGATCCCCTTCAGGGATGGAATCTTGCTTTAGTACAGTGAGCGGCCTATTAACCCCCCCTGCACCTAACATGGCATAAAAGCGAGCCATTTGCGCAGTACTAACAGCAATATTGTAACCAAATGACAATGCAGCAATTTCGTGATCAGACCAACGACGATTGGGGTAAAATAAACCACTGCTTTCACCTACCATACCGGTGCCTGAATCAGATCCAAACCCAACCTTTTGGAATAAACCTACCAGGTAGTCTTTTGGAACCAACTGAGTAACCTTAGTCACCCCCATATTTGACGAATATTTTAGTATTTCTCGTAGTGACATTTCACCATGGTTACGCGTATCTTGGACTAAACTTCCCCCTAAACGCATCCAACCTGGGTAGGTGTCAATTTGTTCATCGGCTTGAATTGCGCCGTAGTCTAGCCCAGCTAAAATGGCCAGTGGCTTAACGGTTGAACCCGGTTCGAACAAATCAGTAATAGCGCGATTTCTGCGTTTATGGGGAGCCGCATCGGTTAGATTATTTGGATTAAAAGACGGGCTATTAACCATTGCTAGTACTTCACCGGTTTTAACATCAACCACCATGGCTGAACCCGATGTAGCCTTATAAGATAAAACAGCTGACTTTACAGCTTTATAGGCAATTGCCTGAATACGTTGATCAATACTTAGTTGAATACTTTCAGGCTCTACTCGTTCTCGCTCATCTAACACTTGCACTTCACGGCCTTGGGCGTCTTTTCTTATAGTTCGACGACCTTCTTCGCCGGTTAAAGCGTTTTCGTAGAGCTTTTCAATGCCTTCAATGCCTTTACCATCGATGTTGGTAAAACCAATAATATGCGCGGTCACTTCGCCAGCCGGATAGTAACGCTTAGACTCATCCAATAAATGAATACCAGGAAGATGCAAGCCACCAATATATTCAGCTACTGCAGGGGTTACTTGGCGTTTTAAATAAACAAAACGACGACTCGGATCATTTAAAAGTCGGGAGTTAATTTTTGCCTGATCAATACGTAATACATCAGCTAATTCACGCCAACGTAAATCGTTTTTGTAATACTGTGTGGTGCGTTTGTTTAGCTCTACTGCATTATCTAACAGCGCTTGTTTGTCTTCACCATTTTTTCGCGCTTGCCTAACAACTTTAGATACCAGTGATTTATGTAAAGCTTTAGGGTCAG
The DNA here is from genome assembly GCF_054960575.1 of Pseudoalteromonas sp. PSi26. Lineage (NCBI taxonomy): Bacteria > Pseudomonadati > Pseudomonadota > Gammaproteobacteria > Alteromonadales > Pseudoalteromonadaceae > Pseudoalteromonas > Pseudoalteromonas sp. PSi26. The sequence goes on from NZ_JBHNYT010000017.1 coordinate 74,632, forward strand.
CATACACACTCACAACGGGTACACTGACCGCGAGCTCTTTGCCATTGCGGTCAAAGATCATTCCACGTTGCACATGAAGTTTTTCGACGCGTACTGTACGTTTGTCACTTTCCGAACGTGCTTTATCAGGTTCAATTACTTGTAAATAGGCGGCACGAGACACAAGCGTCACAAACACCAAAAACACAACCGAACACACCAGCATAAAGCGCCATGTGATTAAGTTGTTAACTGGTTTTTTGCCTCGATTTCTCATTTTACTATAATTACCTGTTCATCCTGACTCGTCGGTCTTTTCATTTTTAATTGCGATGTTGCAACTTCTTCAATACGCGCATGCTGAGAGTAAAACTCCTCCTCAACTAGTAAGTATCGCCACTCTAAATCAAGCTCATCACGCTCTTGAAGTAGTTTATCTTGTTCAATTAATTGCCCACGCGCTAAATGCGTAACTTGCACTACACTAAAGCAAGAAACAAATATCGTAACCAACAAGGCCAAGGTGAGCTTATTAGCACCAAGGCCTTTAATTATTTCGAAAAATAAATTGGGAGGTTGACGATGATTTGCTTTTGTATTCATCCCAACCTCTGAGCAATCCTAAGTACAGAGCTTCGTGAACGCGGATTTCGCGCAACTTCTTCAGTGCTTGGTTTAATAGCTTTACCCACTGCTTTTAACGTCAGGTTTTGATTTATTTGTGCATCGGTTAAAGGCAGACCTCTGGGTAATGCTTCTCCCTTACTCTGTTTTCTAATAAATTGTTTTACTATGCGATCTTCAAGTGAATGAAACGAAATAACCACTAAGCGACCGCCCGGCTTTAATACTTTTACGGCCGATTGCAGCGCCGTTTGTATTTCTTCAAGTTCGCTGTTTATATAAATACGAATAGCCTGAAAAGTGCGTGTTGCAGGGTGTTTAAACTTATCTTTCACTGGTACGGCTTCATCAACTAAATCAGCAAGCTGCTTAGTTGTTGTAATGGGTGTGTGCTCTCGAGTTTCTAAAATTTTATGTGCAATACGCTTACCGAACTTTTCTTCACCCAACTTTTTAATTACGTGGGTGATATCATCTAACTCAGCTTCTGCCAACCACTGAGCAGCACTTCGGCCGCTTGTTGGATCCATGCGCATATCAAGCGGGCCATCTTTCATAAAACTAAAACCGCGCTCAGCATCATCAAGTTGTGGAGATGACACACCAATATCTAATAAAATGCCATCCACTTTACCAATGAGATCGTTTTGCTCAGCTACATCGTATAATTTTGAAAATCGAGTGTGTGCTATAGCAAAACGGGAGTCATCGGCAAATTTTTCAGCCGACTTTATAGCCTGTGGATCTTGGTCTATTGCTTGTAAGCGTCCTGCGTCGCCTAAACGAGCAAGTATTTGACCTGAATGACCGCCTCGTCCAAATGTGCCATCCATATATATGCCGTCTGGCTTAATTGCTAGGGCATCAATGGTTTCGTCCATCAAAACAGATACGTGTTCAAATTGCGCTGTCATTAGCTATTGTTTGCCTTTTTTTGTGCCGTTAAAGTGTAAAGTTATCTAAATCTGAATTAGGCTCAAAATCACCTAACCTCTCAAGCTCAGTGTCTTGGCGCATTTGCTCGTTCCAACGCGCTTCATCCCAGATTTCAAATTTATTCATTAACCCAACTAGCATTATTTTTTTACCAAGGTCTGCATGCGCACGTAACGACGGCGCTAACAAAATCCGACCATTTTTATCAAGTTGATACTCTGTCGCATTGCCTAACAACATGCGTTGCATTCGACGGGCGCGTGGATTCATATTGGAAATTTTAGCTAAGCGACTTTCTATTTCTTGCCATTCAGCTAATGGATACAACCACAAGCAGGGCTCATTTAACGCGACGGTACAAATCACTGTTCCCTGATCTTCAGATAGCAGCGATTCTCGGTACTTGGTCGGCACCGCAAAACGTCCTTTATCATCCAAACTCAGTGAACTCGCGCCACGGAACATAATTAGCCTGCTTTAAATTATTTTAATCAGCTATTAATCTATGCTGATCCAGTTTGACCCACTAAAAACCACTTTTTACCACAGTGCTCCAGTTTAGGGCTTGACAAGCCTTTTTGTCAAGTAAGCTGACCTCCTTTAACGAGTCTCTAAGCTAGAAAAAATAAGGGTTCAGGCGAAGCAGTTGAATTACGTGGGAAAAAGTGGAGATACAAACAAAAAAATATTTTTATCCATTTTAATAACTTTTTGTTTACATGGTTTGATTACTGAATAAACAGTGAATAATTACAATTTTTTAGCGGGCTTTACTCGCTTTGTAATATTTACTTAGATCGGCAGTAAGAGTTACTACATCGTTTTTATTATATGTTAAAAACGATTCAACAAAAAAACATTATAACTTATAAAATCAATTGGTTATATAAATATCACAGTCTGGTTTAATTGTTGCTTCAGTTAATGCACTACTTAAATACTTTTACTCATTAAGGATTGATTATGGCTACTGCTACGACGACTAAACAAAATACGACTACAGATATTAAGTCTGACACTAAAGCACAAACGACTGATGCCCCACTGACAGAAAAAGCAACATCAGCTGCTCACGATGCGGTTGACGCACTGTCTACAAAAGCAGCAACAGCTGAAAGTAGTGTGAGAAAAGGCGCATCTAGTTCTGCTGAGGCACTTAGCGAAAAACAATTGATTGCTCGCGAAAAGCTGAGTGAGTGCACAGCTAAAACACGTGCCTTCGCATCTGAAAATCCTCTAGCTACAGCAGGGATTGCATTTGCAGCGGGTATGTTAATTACTTCATTGTTCCGTCGTAAGTAAAACCTGATGGAAAATTTCCACTCGAGCACAACCAAGGATGGTACAGCGCAAAACCAAACGACTGATCAACAGTACCAAAAGGATGATTGGCAAGATCATATTGCAAAACTCTTAACGTATTCAAAACAGCTCAAGGATGATTATCACACTCAAGGAAAGATCACCCACCAGCTTGCAAAGGCTGAATGGCGCTTATCGTTAAGATCGCTTGCATTGATCTCTATATTTTTAGGCTGTTTTGCCAGTGGTTTGGTTTTGTTGTGGGCAGGCGTATTAGGCGCGGCAGGTTATGCGATATACGACCTATTTGGTTCTGTGTGGGTAAGTATTGCAACCATTACACTATTACAGATCGCGTGCTTATTTTGGCTATGGAAAAGCGTTGCGTATCTAAGCAACAAAATAGGCTTTAGCAAAACCCTTGAAAGCATTAAACAATTATTAAACTTACAAGGACATTAATATGTTAGTTGATATATTGATTAAAAACCCTGATGCAAACGTAAAAGCACTGACTAAGCAAATGGATTTACAAAGCGAGATTAAAAGACAACATAAAGCCGCTTTTGTATACCGATTAAAGCGTTTTGCAGCTAGTAAAGTAGGCTTAAGCAGCGCGTTTATAGCTGGCGTTGCCGTTCAGTCTGGTAAAAGTGAAACCAGCCTTATAAGAAAATACGGCTGGCTACTTAGGTTAATTGGTTAGCTGGTTAACTATGCCCTGCGATGTGCTTGCAAATAATTTATTTCTGGCCCTTTTGGTACAATCTGGGTGGGATTAATCATAGTGTGGCTAAAATAGTAATGCCGCTTGATATGATAGAAATCAACCGTATTTGCAACTCCCTCAACTTGGTACAAATCCCTTAAGTATCCACTCAACGAAGGGTAACTCTCAATTGTGCGCAAATTGCATTTAAAATGCCCTACATACACACAATCAAACCTAATTAACGTTGTAAATAAGCGCCAATCTGCTTCCGTAATTTTGTCACCCGCAAGGTAGCGTTTTTTACTCAGTATTTTTTCAACTTTGTCTAGAGCTGTAAACACATCGTCGAATGCTTGTTCGTAAGCGTGCGTTGTCGTTGCAAATCCAGCTCGGTAAACACCGTTATTAATATTTGGATAAACTAACGCATTAAGTTCATCGATTTCACTACGAAGTGATTCAGGGTAGTAATCGTCTTTATGACCTGTTATTTCATTAAACGCACTATTAAACATACGTATTATATCGGCAGATTCATTGCTAACTATCTTGTTTTGTTTTTTGTCCCACAAGACAGGAACAGTTACTCGTCCTGAGTAATTAGAATTATTTTTAGTATAAACTTGGTGTAAGTAATCACTAGCAAATAAGGCATCACCCGTGCTGTGGTTATTTTGATCAAACTCCCAGCCATTAGCCAACATGTCGGGGCTTACAACCGATACAGAAATAAGTTCATCAAGCTTTTTTAACGTACGAAAAATAAGTGTGCGGTGCGCCCAAGGGCACGCTAACGAAACATATAAATGATAACGCCCAGCCTCAGCTTTAAAACCACCTTCGCCAGTTTCACCTGCGCTACCGTCTGACGTGATCCAATTTCGTAATTGCGCTGCCTCACGCTCAAACTTTCCGTCGCTTGAATCTGTGTCATACCATTTATCTTGCCATTGACCATTAACAAGTAATCCCATTATTTGCTCCTCAAAAATTAAATAAGTGTGCCAAATTGACCATTTTGATAATCACGAACGGCTTGCTGTATTTCGGCTTGTGTTGTCATAACAAATGGCCCCATGTGTGCAATGGGTTGCTTGAGCGGATCACCCGCTAAAATTAATACACCGGCACCATGTTGCGTTGCTATATCAATATCGCTACCTGGCTCTAAAATTAGTAACTTACCCGCCTTGAATGTTTGATTATCTGGCGCGATAAGGGCTCCCGAATGTATGTAAATCATCACATTTTGTTGTTTTAAAGGAGCAAGCTTTAATTGCTTACCAGCAGGTAAACTTACATCGGCTAAAGCGGCATTTGCAGAGAGCTTTTGAATACTTGATGTTAATTCAACTGCTTCAAACTGCCATGAACCAGCAAGGGCAGTTAATGTAACACCGCTTTCATTTTTAAAGGTTGGAGCTGGGCTTTGCGTTGTATCTTGATAAATGGGATCGCGCATTTTGTGTTTGCTTGGCATATTGATCCAAATTTGAAAACCATGGAGTCCGTCTTTGGCATCAGGCAGAGGCATTTCGCTGTGGATCACTCCATTGCCTGTACTCATCCATTGCACATCGCCTGCTCTGATCGCTTTTTTATTACCCATTTGATCTTTGTGCTCAAATCCTCCTTTAATAATATAAGTAAACGTTTCCATACCTCGGTGGGGATGCGCAGGAAAACCGCCCATATAATCAGCTTCGTTATCTGACTTGAGCTCATCGATCATTAAAAACGGGTCAAGGTATTTACCATCGAATCCAGGGATACGGCTTATATTGACACCGTCACCATCTTGAGTTGCATAGGACGTTAATATTTTTGCTATATTCATTTTTAAATCACTATCTGAAATATTATCTATACTTATTTAAGCACTGATAAAACCAAACAACCATGTCTTTATATCGCGCTAATCATTCGTTTTTTTAGAATGATCTGATAGTAAAATATTTTTTCATAACAACTTATAAAATTTGGTTCTTTTATATTTTATTGACTACAATCACCATTAAATTTACTCAAAAAAGGGAC
>NZ_JBHNYT010000018.1:0-73655 GCF_054960575.1 Pseudoalteromonas sp. PSi26
GACGGAACCTATCAGTTTTGTGTATCTAGATTACATATGAAAATAATCCACCGAAGGTAGATTAAGTTAATTTTTTCAAATAGTATTTTCTGACAGATAAAGGAAGTAATCAAGAAGATTCTTAAGACTGGTGCTGATAGGCAGAGTCGAACTGCCGACCTCACCCTTACCAAGGGTGCGCTCTACCAACTGAGCTATATCAGCAACACAAGAACTGGAGCGGGCAGCGGGAATCGAACCCGCATCATCAGCTTGGAAGGCTGAGGTAATAGCCATTATACGATGCCCGCGTTAGGAATCTGTTCTTAATCTACCTCTAACCGTCAAGAATAAAGTGGTGGAGGGAGCTGGATTCGAACCAGCGAAGGCTGAGCCGTCAGATTTACAGTCTGATCCCTTTGGCCGCTCGGGAACCCCTCCACGATAATTCTCTACTAATTCACTTTCGGTAAAAGGAAAGTGGTGCCGACTAACCGAGTCGAACGGTTGACCTACTGATTACAAGTCAGTTGCTCTACCAGCTGAGCTAAGTCGGCACTGCTTTAGTACGGGGCGAGATATTAGAGTAAGGTTTATTGGGATGCAACTATAAAATTAAAAAAAATGCGATTTTATTGGTTAAATGTTCAATATTCATGCAAAAGTTGCTTATTTTTCTATTTTTAGCTTGTTTTGCTTAAATTTCGCCAAAAATTTAAGCCTTTCATTACTAATAAAGAATCAAAAATACTACCTTCAAATTGCTGCTGTAATAACGCGCCATAACCACCAGCAAAAACAATTTGTATTGTTTGGGTGCTATTTTTTGCACCTAAATGTAATTTAGCTTGTTCAACTGCGCCTATAGTGGCCACTAGCGCACCATTTTTTAAGCCGTTAGGGGTGTTTTTCCCTAATTGATTCTCAAAGGGGGTTTTTTCGTCATCAAATACTCGTTGGGTGTTTTGTGTCAGCGATGAAGTCATTAAATCGAGCCCAGGTAAAATCCACCCACCTAAATGCTGACCTTCACTGGTTAACACATCAATCGTTGTGGCGGTACCCGCATCAACCACTATGCACGCTTTATTTGGGTGCAATGTAAATCCAGCAATAAGCGCAAGCCATCTGTCTATACCCAGGTTACTTACTTGCTCGTATGCGCAGCTTAATCCTTGAAGTGTTTTAGTTACCGTGGCTTCATAACATGTCACTTGATGCATAGCAGCTTGAGCTAATATTTTATTGAGTAAATCATTTCGACCTACACACGCGTATACAACTTCTGTTATTTTCAGCCAGGGTAACTTATTTAAATCGGCTGGTTGTGCCTGCTCGTTGAACCAAAGCACGGCTTTTAAAGATGTGTTACCTACATCGATGAGTAATCTCATAGCTGTGCCTTTCTCAGTGATATTTCACCGCCATAATAGCTTTTTACTTCGCCGTCTTGGCGAATACGAATCCCTCCTTGAGGGTCAATTCCTTCGCATATTCCTCGCCAACTTCTATGGCCTGTATTTAACTCTACGCACTCACCGGCAAATGCATTAAGCGAATTCCATTGCTCGTGCATTGTGTGTAACCCACTTTTACGATACTGATCTAACCGGTGCTCTAAGTGGTAGGTGAGTGATGCCACCAGCTCGTTTTTATCTAGCTGCTGGGTATGCTGGCTTAGATCAGTCCATGCTTGATCTATGTGTTGACTAAAGTTCTGTGGCATTTGCAAATTAATACCAATTCCTAACACTAACTGACACGGCCCTTGCGGCTGCCCATCTAGCTCCACAAGTACACCAGCAAGTTTTTGTTTATTTAGGTAAATATCATTTGGCCACTTAAGCTCTAACTCTATGTCGTAAAGCGCTTTAATTGTATCGTATACCGCTAATCCGACCGCAATCGACACCCCCATAGCCGCTTGAAGACCATCATCTAAACGCCAAAAATAGCTGTAATAAAGGTTTGCACCAAACGGTGACTGCCACACACGGCCTCGTCGTCCTCGGCCAGCCTGCTGCATTTCAGCCACAATCACGGTACCCGACTCAAGCGCTGTTTTAGCTTGTATCCGCCTCATAAGTTCGGAATTGGTTGAGTCGATTATAGGGTGTACTTCTACGTTCGCTGGCTGTGACTTTAACTGGCTAGTTAATTGATTAAAATGCTGCTGTATTTTGGTTTGATTTAAAAGCCCAGCATGGTTATTTAAGCTATAGCCTTTACCCGTTACTTTAAAAATATCTAAACCCATAACTTGTAAGCTATTTATGTGTTTACTCACTGCCGCGCGACTAATACCGAGCTGCTCACCTAGCGCTTGGCCAGATACAAAACCGGGTTGATTTAACGCATTCAATATAGCGAGTTTATTGCCATCGGGTGCTTTCACTGTGTAACGTCTCCTTGTATGTAGCATTCATCGGTTGTGTTTATTAACCGTACTTCATGCTCAAGCAGTATGTTGTAACGCGAATGCACAACATGCTGAATATGCGTGATCATAGCAATCAAGTCTTTACCTTCACTGTTACCATGATTAACCAATACCAGTGCTTGTTGTCTATGAACCTCAATACCCGCTACGCGATAACCTTTAAGGTTTGCGTTATCGATTAGCCAACCCGCAGCTACCTTATGCTCACTTTGCCCATAGGCGTAATACGGTGCATCAGGAAACTGCTTTAACAACGTTGCTAACTGTTGACTGGTAATTATCGGGTTTTTAAAAAAACTACCCGCATTTGGTAACGTGTATGGATCTGGCAGTTTACTATTACGAGTTTGAATAACGTGCTCAAATACAGCGCGTGGAGTCACGTTTGTTAGCTGTTTTAATGGCCCATAACTCAGTACAGGTTGCCATTGCTTTGGCAATGCTAGCAATACACGTGTGATAACGGCTTTATTTTTTAGTCCATGTTTAAATACAGAGTCGCGGTAGCCAAACTCACATTGCGCGTTAGTCAAACAAACAAGTTTCTTGCTGTGTATGTCAAAGTACTCAACCGACTCTACAAATTTAGAAAGCTCAACACCGTAGGCTCCAATATTTTGTACAGGTGACGCCCCAACTGTACCAGGTATAAGTGCTAAGTTTTCAAGCCCTGGTAAGTTTTTATCAAGCAAGTAACTTACTAATGCGTGCCAATTTTCACCAGCGGCAACGCTTATTAAAGTATCGGTTTCACGGGGTGTAATAGTAATCCCTTTGGTGGCCATTTTAATAACTGTACCGTGGTAATCGTTTAAAAAAATGGTATTACTCCCCTCCCCCAACAAACAAAATGGTGACGAAAAGCTTTGAGTATAAAGTTGCTCAAGGTGAGTAATTTTAACTAAATTTTGGCATTGATTATGTAATGCAAAGGTGTGTAAAGGGTGTAATGCGTACGCCACAAAGCTCTCAAGATAAACCGTTAACTAATCGTAATAGTTTACCTCATCGTCGCAAAATGCGCATCAGATTGTAAAAATTGCTCAACCCACCCAGCCAATCGTGATATAAAACCTGCACTTTTTATTTGTGTTCAGGGTAATTATGAAAATTAAACCTCTCTTTTTAAGCCTCGCTATGGCAGGTATGTGTTCGCAAGCAATGGCGAATGCGGTTGATCAAAACTCATACGCCAATCTTGACGATGTTGTTACAACTCACCTTAGCCTTGATTTAGATGTCGATTTTGACGACAAGCAATTAGAAGGCTTTGTTGAGCATACGCTTAAATGGAATAACAGCAAAAGCAAAACACTAGTGCTTGATACCCGCGATTTAGATATTGATAAAGTAATGTATCAAACACAAACAGGCAGCTGGCACAAAGCTAAATTCACTTTAGCGAATCGTGATGATGTTAAAGGCTCAAAGCTGACTATTGAATTTAAAAGCCAAGCTAAAATAGTGCGTATTTATTATAACAGTCGCCCAGAAGCATCTGGTCTACAATGGTTAACACCTACGCAAACTGCAAGTAAAACGCATCCGTTTATGTATAGCCAATCACAAGCAATTCATGCTCGTAGCTGGTTACCAGTACAAGACACTCCAGCAATGCGTGTAACGTACTCTGCGCGAATCACTACGCCTAAAGATATTCGTGCGGTTATGAGTGCAGACAATAAAGATGCGCTTTATAAAGATGGCGACTACCATTTTGAAATGCCGCAAGCTATTTCGCCATACCTAATTGCCATTGGTGCAGGTAACCTAGAATTTAAAGCAATGTCTCATCAGACGGGTATATTTGCAGAGCCTGAAATTTTAGAAGCCTCTGTTGCTGAGTTTAACGACACGCAAGCCATGATCGATAAAACCAATGCCATGTATGGCGACTATGCTTGGGGCCGTTACGACTTACTCATGCTTCCGCCAAGTTTTCCGTTTGGTGGTATGGAAAATCCACGTTTATCGTTTATTACCCCTACCGTTGTCGCTGGCGATAAAAGCTTAGTTAACCTTATTGCGCATGAGCTTGCTCACTCTTGGTCTGGTAACTTAGTGACTAATGCAACGTGGGAAGATTTATGGTTAAACGAAGGTTTTACCTCATACGTTGAAAACCGCATTATGGAAGAAGTGTTTGGTCGCGACCGTGCCGTTATGGAACAAGCACTCGATGCAGCAGGTCTTCGCGCGCAGCTTAAAACCATTGACGCGCCAGACACACGCCTTAACTTAAAGCTTAATGGTCGTGATCCAGACGATGCGTTTAGCTCGGTACCATACACTAAAGGTCAATTATTCTTGATTTACTTGGAAAACAAGTTTGGTCGTGACAAGTTTGACCCTTTCGTAAAAACTTACTTTGACGAGTTTGCTTTTAAATCGTTAACGACTGCGCAATTTGTTACCTATATTGAAGCTAATTTAATTAACAAGTACCCAGGTATTGTTAGCATGGATAAAATAAACGAGTGGATTTTTGAGCCAGATTTACCAACAGATGCTCCTAACCCTACGTCTGATGCGTTCGATAAGGTCGATACTGCAACTACAGCCTGGTTGCAAGGCGAAAAAACAGCTGCTCAGTTACCTACAGCAAACTGGACCGTACACGAGTGGTTGCACTTTTTAAACAACTTACCACGCGATTTAAGCATTGAAAAAATGACTGAATTAGATGATGAGTTTAACTTAACGCAGTCAACCAACGCAGAACGTGCATTTGCATGGTATATGCTAGCAGTAGGCAACGGTTATCAGCCCATTTACCCTGCACTTGATGCGCATTTATCAGGTATTGGTCGTCGTAAGCTAATTGTGCCGCTGTACAAATCACTTATCACTAACGGTAAGAAAGACTGGGCGCAGAGTGTTTACTTAAAAGCACGTCCGGGGTACCACCCACTCGCTCAAGGCACTATTGACGCATTATTTGAATAATAAATAGTGTAAAGTTAAAAGGGCCAAGTTTGGCCCTTTTTTAATGCTTATCTCAAACAGCTTATTTTGTTACTTTAGCTAAAAACGCTTTGCGCTCAGCAACTGTTGCTTGCTGCCACCAAAAGTCGAGCATTTGCGCCGCACTTGGCATGCCTTTTCCTGTAATGGGTGTAATTGGTTTAATTGGCCTACTTGGCTTTTCTGGACCCGCAGGTGCTTCTCGCATAGTTCTAACAGGCGTTTCGCTAGCAAGTTGGTTATTAGAGACAACACTCAATGGTGCAGCTAATGCACTGCCTTTTGCTTTTAAACTTACCATGGGCGATTGAGCAAATACTTTAGCCGCTACCGCATTTTCAGCACGATTAAATACCAAGGTGTAATCTGTGCCCGCCTCAATCGTAATATCAACCCAAAAAGGCTCTGACTCAACCACCTCATGCATATCGTAATCTTCATCGTATAAGTCGGTATATTTAAGCTTTAGCCGATACGATCCCGGCGCTAACTCTAAATCTTCTACACGGCTAAACAAAGAGCTTTCTATTATTCGCTCACCGACTTGCAACGGTACAAACTCTTCAGGAAAGTGAATATTTTCTGCCATACTCGATACACTAAATAGCAATGCAGCTACACTGCTCATTAACACTGATTTACGCATATTAACTCCTTTGGTTGATTTGAGTTTGACACTGCTTTGAAAATTTGTCATTAGTGAATCTAAATTTCATACCACTTGATAAGGAACACACAATGAGCCAAGAGACTATCTTTACAAAAATAATCAACCGCGAGATCCCAGCAAACATAATTTACGAGGACGAAAATACTCTCGCGTTTGAAGATATAAACCCTCAAGCTCCTTTTCATGTGTTAATTATCCCAAAAATTGCAATTCCTACCATAAATCATATAAATAATGATAATGCATATTTAGTAGGCAACTTATATGTTGTTGCCGCTAAGCTTGCAAAAGAACATAACTTTAGCGATGACGGCTACCGTGTTGTTATGAACTGCAACGATCATGGCGGCCAAACCGTCTATCATATCCATCTTCACATGCTTGCCGGTAAGCAAATGGGGTGGCCTCCTTATCAAGATAACAAAAAAGAAATCGTTTAATTAAGCTCGGTTACTACATACTATGTAAAAGCATGTGTTCCTATAAATTAAAAAATAATTACTTATTTGCAACATTTTATGTTTAAATAATCATAAAATTGTACTTGTTTTTAAGTACGATAGCGGTTTTCTAATACTAAAGATGTGGGAATCGTGATAAACTTAATCAGTCAGCTTTATAAAAGAGTATAAAAACATGAGCAGTTCTGCCTTTTTGTTATTAGATAAAGATCCAATTAATACTATTGGTATTAACGTATTAGAGCCATTGCTAAAAACGCAAGGACTAGACGTAACAACAGGTACTAATATATTGGATACACCTGAAGGGACTCGCTTACTTTTTATTGAAACATCTAGCAATGACGCGTGGGGGAAATTAAAAGAACAACTAGTAAACCTTCGTGTTAAGTGCGATATCATATTATTTAACTTAGATGAAAACCCAGAGCTTGCTAATCGAGCACTACTCAGCGGTATTCGTGGTGTATTTTACACGACCGATAATGCAGATGTGCTAATGAAAGGTATTCGACTCTTATTAGAAGACCAGCTTTGGTATCGTCGCGACATCATGTGTAATGCATTAAATCGCATGTTGCAGTTTAATAAAGACGCACTTCACAAGCTGACAGAGGGCGATATTGAACCTGTCAAACTTACTAAGCGAGAGAAAGCGATTATTTCATTAATGAGTAACGGTTCTAAAAACAAAGAAATTGCTGAAGAACTTAGCATTAGCCCACACACTGTAAAAACTCATCTATACAGCGCATTTAGAAAGACCAAGTGTCGTAACCGCATTGAGCTTTTGTCGTGGGCGCAGCAAAATATACCAGACGAAATTCGCTAAACGCTGACTTCGACTGAAATACACAAACAGACACTTAGGTGTCTGTTTTTGTATTTAATATAAGCGTTTGTTAAGTTTATAAGTTTTAATTAATCTAATCAAAAATCACCTGCTGGAAAACCCATGCTTGACTCATACACTTTATATTTTGCCAGCATAGCCGTTATTGTCGTCATGACTTTTTTGAATATTTTAACTTGGCGAACCAATAAACAAACCCCTGGGACACTGATATACATTTTTTACCCAGTATTGATGCTATGCGCTGTCGTTGCATTTGCGCTTGTAAGTAGCTCACATAATTTACTTGTTATAAATGCAGCGTGTAGCTTAATGTTTGCAGCCTCTGTTGTGCACTGTTTTGCTATTAGTCAATTTTTAGATTATCGCGGACCTGGATTTAAGCTTCTTTGTTCAGTCACCGCATTTAGTGCAATGGTATTTGGTTATTATAGTTTTTTTGATCCTACTTTAGCTGGCCGTGTTATCGCCTCCGACTTACAACATATTTCAGAAGCCTTGTTTTTACTGTTTATATTTATAAAGTACGCCCGTAAACCTTACCCCAACGGCAGTATTGTATACATCACAATTTTAACACTCGTGGTGTTAGCCTTTATTGCGCGCTCACTTTTTATGAATGACATTGAGCAAAAAGATCTCGTCTCAAGCAGTTGGTTTAGCACTGTATTATTTTTAAATGGCATCATTGCACCTATGTTCTATGCCGCTGGTATGGCACTGTTATGTAATGAACGCCGAGAGCATCACCTTAATACGCTCGCCGATAAAGCGCAGAAAGATTTAGAAATACGAGGGCTATTTTTATCGACTATTAGTCACGAAATACGTACACCACTCAATGGTATTTTAGGTAGTGCACAATTGGTCATGAACCAAACAAGCGATACGCATAGTAAGGCCTATTGCGAAGCAATTATTAATTCTGCCGAATCACTAAACCTACTGGTCGATAAAGTACTTGAATATGCGAGTCTAGACCAAAGTGACGAAGCCCTTTATGAAGAAGATATTGAATTTAAAACATGGCTAAATAACTTATGCTTATTGCTCAGCCCATTAGCAGAACAAAAACAGCTTAAATTTGAGCTTATATGTAATATTCCTGAACAAGCATGCTACTACTGTGACCAACAAAAGCTTCGACAAATAATTATTAACTTAGTTGGTAATGCTATTAAATTTACTGACCGTGGCGTGGTAAAAATTCAGGTTGATTTGATTTTAGAAAAACAACTAGAACACACTATACAAGTGAGTGTTAAGGATTCAGGCCCGGGTATTGAAAACGATGAAATTGCATACTTAACCGAGCCCTATGTACAAAGTAGTGCAGGTAAAGAAAAAGGTGGCACCGGCCTTGGACTTGCAATTACAAGCCGCTTATTAGAAAAACTCGGTAGTCGCCTTGAGATTTCTAGCGAACTGGGTATTGGTAGTGTGTTTAGCTTTACGATTACTTTTGCGCTGGGTGAGTTAAGTCTTGTAGAGCAACGCCATCAAACAAAAGATTATTTAACAGGGCTTGATGTTCTTTTAGTGGAAGATTTAGACCTAAACCAAAAAATTGCTATTGAGTTTATGGCCGACGACGAACACAAAATTAAGCTCGCTAAAGACGGTAAGAGTGCCATTGAGTTAATGCAAGCTCATCATTTTGACGTCGTCTTACTTGATATGAATCTACCCGATTTAACAGGCCAAGAAGTTCTTAAACGCCTTAAACGCCTTGGTCACAAAAACCAGCGTACACCAGTACTCGCCTTTACTGCGAGTTTAAGCCCTGATGAAGTTAAAGAGTATTTAGCGTTGGGTATAAAAGACATTGTTGGTAAGCCAATAAAACACCAAAAACTGCGCCAGGCATTAAGCGATTCTCAATCAAATCAAACCACAAATATTGCAGTAGAGCTTATAGATACCCTGTATGATAAAACGGCTATTGAAACACTCGCCAGCTCGTTTAGTGAGGATGAGGTATCATCTATTTATAATGAGTTTGTCCTCTCTGCTCGTAATAAGCTGATACGCTGCCAAGATTTAATAGACCAGCATCCTGAACAGTGCATTAAACTTTTACACCGCCAAGCGAGTACTGCATTGCAATTAGGGTTTAATCGTTACGGTATGGAACTTAAAAAAATTGAGCGCCGCCTACTCGACAATAAGCCTCATAACGGCATGCTTGATGAGGCACTCGATCTTTGGCAACGCAGCCTTGAGAGGTACTTAAAATTTGTACGTAGTGAATTAGGTTAAGGCGGTTTACTTTTAAAAGTAAAGCAGCTTAATACCTTCCGTACATATCATTAAATCGCTCAATGTCATTTTCATCAAGTATGGCACCCGTTTGTACCTCAATAACAATTAACGGCACTTGCTGGTTATTCGTTAAGCTATGCAGTTGTTTAGCGGCAATATAACAAGATTGATCTTGGGTGAGCGTTAATACTTGATCGTCAATACGCACATCTGCCCCCCCAGATACAACAACCCAATGCTCTGCACGATGCTGATGACGCTGCGTTGAGAGCTTAGCGCCAGTATTTACAGTTATTTTTTTTACTTTAAAACCAGCGCCCGCAACTAATGTGTGATAGCTACCCCAAGGGCGGTACACTACTCGATGATGATTAAGCTTATCACTGTGCCCTAGTGCTAATTTTTTTAATAGTAAAGGTAACTCATCAAGCTCTTTTTTATTTGCAACCAGTGTGGCATCGTGGGTGTGGATAATAGCCAAATCACTTACGCCAAGCGTAGCCACCGTATGGTCGTTTTCACTTATAACAAAATTATTGGTACTGTTTTGTGTAGTATGATTTTCGCTTTTGTTATTGCCATAACTATCTTTTTTGCTCAGGCTGGCAAGCGCACTAAAGCTGCCCACATCATTCCATTGAAGTGCTACAGGCATAACAGCAACATTGTTACTACGCTCTAAAATAGCGTAATCAATTGAGTCACTAGGGCAAAGCTCAAGCGGTTTACTATCGGGCCTAGTAAAACCTAAGTCATGTGAAAAATGAGAAGCCACTTTGACGCTGTGCGCAATTTTTGGTGCGAAGCGTTCCAGTTCATCCAAATAGGCTTGTGGTGTAAATAAAAACATCCCACTATTCCAGCTATACCCCCCTTCAGCTATATAACGCTCAGCGGTGGCTAAGTTTGGCTTTTCTTTAAATTCAGCGACTTCAAAACAGTTTGAGCCTGAAATTTTACTGCCTTGCTTTATATACCCAAACCCTGTGTGGGCCAATGAAGGTGTAATTGAAAAAGTAACTAACTTTCCTTGCTCTGCCAGTATTACAGCATCGTTTATTTGTGATGTTAGCGGAGAAAAATCCTTTATATGATGATCAGCAGGCATCACCAACATAGGGCCTTTAAGCCCACTTTGAATTGCGTAATGGGCAGCAAGTGCAATAGCAGGAGCCGTATTTTTACCTGTAGGCTCAAGTATCACCCCAAACACATTAGCTGCACTACTTTGATCTTTAGCAATAAATCGGTGCTGTTCATTACACACTAAAATTGGCTGTGAAAACTCAGCCCCTGAGACGCGATTTAATGTATTTTGCAATAATGAGTTTTCATTATTCAATAGTGGCAAAAATTGCTTAGGCATTGCTTGGCGTGACAAAGGCCACAACCTAGAGCCAATACCACCAGCTAAAATAACAGGAGTGATTAAAGTGTTCATATTGTTAATTGGCCGCCAATCAATGTAATAGCGCCTATTTTAACACTTAATGTATTTAGTGCTATGTGAAGATGATTTAAGTCAGAGTAAACGTATCGGCATCTAAATAAGCAGGGAAAGCCGCTTTAAAGGCCTCCAAATGTTTTTTTTCAAGCCTCACTGTTACTAGCTGCTCTGTGTTATCGGCCGCCTTAGCTAATACCTCTCCCTTAAAGTTATAAACTGCGGTGCCACCAGTGTGGGCAACACCATTGCCATCGTCGCCTATACGGTTAACCCCTACCACATAACATAAATTTTCTATTGCACGAGCTGCTAATAGTGTATCCCAAACAGGCCGTCGCACCGCTGGCCAATTTGCTACATTTACCATTATGTCGTAGTCATTTTTATTGCGCTGAAACACCGGAAAACGCAGGTCATAGCACACTTGAGGCAGTAGTTTAAAGCCATTAATTTCAAACACTTTTCGATCATTTCCTGCTATTACATGGTCTCCCTCATTACCTAAGCGAAATAAATGGCGTTTATCGTAATAGCTCACTTCACCACATGGTTTTACCCAATAAAAGCGGTTGGCTTTTTTATTACCTTGCGCCACCAGCACCGACCCAGCAATCACTGCATCATGTTTTTTTGCTTGTTGTTTTAACCATGTAAGCACTAGGCCATTTTCTGGCTCCGCGCAGTCAAGATTTATAGCGAAACCAGTGGCAAATGTTTCAGGTAACAAAATAAGGTCAGGGTTTTCTATTAGCGCCTCGAGCTGCTTATCAAGCATCGCTAAATTAGCGCTTTTATCAAGCCAGTGAAGAGAGCTTTGTACTAATGTAAGCGTTAAAGTTGACATAAAATATGGGCTGCCTCTTTTAGGGTTTCATCATTTTTTGCAAAACATAAGCGAATAACTTTATCGCCCGGTGGCGTTTGATAAAAAACACTTAAAGGTATTGCCGCAACACCTGCTTGCTCAACTAGCCAATGGCAAAATTCAACATCGTTTAAATCAGATACATCACTATAATCTAACAATAAAAAGTAGGTTCCTTGACTTGGTAAAATTGTAAATCGACTTCCATGTAAATGACGTATAAGTAAATTACGCTTTTGTTGATAAAAATCACTGAGCGAATCTACATGATCGCCTTGTTGTTCTAACATGTCGGCCAATGCATGCTGAGCTGGTGTAAAGCTAGAAAAGGTGACATATTGATGAATCTTTCTAAACTCACCTGACAAGTCATCAGGGGCAATGCAGTAACCCATCTTCCACCCTGTGCAATGAAATGTTTTACCAAAGCTCGAAATAACAAAACTTTTAGCTAATAATTCGTGATCACGTAATACACTTAAATGTAGTTGCTCATCAAAAGTAATGTGCTCATATACCTCATCGCTAATAACATAAAGGTTGTAAGTACCAACCAACCTTTTAAGTTCTATAATATCGTGATGTGTAAATATTTTAGCGCTTGGGTTGTGGGGCGTATTTATAATAATAGCGCGTGTTTTTTTTGTGATTTTTTGCTCTACCTTATGCCAATCAATCGTAAAGTCTGGCGCATTTAAAGCAAAATGTACTGACCTCCCACCAGCAAGCTCAATTGCTGGCTTATAGGAGTCGTAAGCAGGATCAAATACAATGACCTCGTCGTTTGGGCGAACTACTGTTTGAATGGCAACAAAAAGTGCCTCGGTTGCCCCTGATGTGATGGTTATTTGCTTGGCAGCATTAAGCTCTGTAGCGTATTTATTTTGTACCAAATTTGCAATTTGCTGCTGTAATTTAGGCACACCACTTGAAGGAGAATATTGATTAACACCATGTCGAACATAATGAGTGATCTGACTTTTTAAAAAGTTTGGAGTGTCGAATTCCGGAAACCCCTGCGAAAGGTTAAGTGCAGAGAACTGATTCGCCAACTCACTCATTTGACTAAATATACTCACACCAACGTCAGGTAATTTACTATTGAACACGCGCTTTCCTTACTTCATTTTTAGAACCACTCAAAATAAACACGCACCTATAACATCTGTTTATTTTTAAGCTATTTATAATTTTCGTAAATTTTATCTAATGGCTCCGAAAGGCCACTTTCTTGAACTATGCGCACATGCTCACGTTTAAGCTCTCGCGCGCTTGGTACGCCACATGAGTGAGCAATGAGCCCCGCGCCGTAATGAATATACTTGTTGTAATTAGCCACTCGCTGCGATTTATCAGCAACGTTTAAACCGCGCTGCAGGCGTTCGTTATGAGTAGTAATACCAGTAGGGCAAGAATCTTTGTTACATTGCATTGATTGAATACACCCTAATGCAAACATATGTCCGCGAGCCGACACAACAAAATCAGCCCCAAGCGCTAACGCCCAAGCAACTTTCGAAGGCACAATAAGCTTACCCGAAACAATGATTTTAACGCGATCTCTCAGTCCGTGTTTTTCAAGCATATTGACTACTAGCGGTAAACTTTCACGAAGCGGTAATCCCACAGAATCCATTAAGGGCTGAGGAGCAGCACCGGTTCCACCGTCGGCACTATCAATAGTAATAAAGTCAGGAGCTGACTCTATACCACGGTGATTTATTTCAGCAAATAAGGTTTCTAACCAGCCATACGCACCAATAACGGCCTTAAAGCCAGTTGGTTTACCTGTAGTATTTCGTACCGTTGCAATCATATCGAGAATATCACTGGGGTTTTTAATTTCAGGGTGCCCATTTGGACTAATAGAATCTTCCCCCTCAGGAATACCGCGTATTTTTGCTATTTCAGCATTCACTTTGCGCCCAGGAAGCATGCCTCCCTTACCGGGTTTAGCGCCTTGGCTCATTTTAAGCTCAAACATTTTAACCTGCTCGTGTGCTGCAATCTGTTTGAGTTTTTCGATACTTAGCTGGCCATTTTCATCGCGTACCCCGTATTTAGCAGTACCAATTTGAAAAACTAAATCTGCGCCCCCTTCAAGGTGATAAGGGCTCAAGCCACCTTCACCCGTGTTCATCCAACAGCCTGCGAGCTTTGCTCCTCTAGAAAGAGCACGCACAGCGGGTTTAGACAGCGCACCAAAGCTCATTCCTGATACATTAAATAACGAATTGGTTGAATAAGGTGTTTGGCAATAGGGCCCAAGCGTTACCTCACTTGGCGCAAGCGCTTCTTCATCAAGCGTAGGGAAGGCGCAGTTCATAAACATTACTGTACCTGTGACCTCTAAGCTTTGTGTAGATCCAAATGCCGCGGTACGGTCTACATTTTTTGCAGCGCGATAAATCCAACTACGTTCGGCACGATTAAAAGGCATTTCTTCCCTGTCGAGGGCAAAAAAGTATTGTCTAAAAAACTCGCCTTGACGTTCAAAAAAATACCTAAAGCGTCCAATTACAGGATAATTTCGTCTAATTGCATGCTTTGTTTGTGTAACATCGCGGATATAAAAAACAGCCACAATTAAAACTAATAAGCCTAAAAAAACAATAAATAGACTCGCAAATACGTCAATACTAAACATTATAAAGTTGTTCATTGGTGACCCGCTGCTGTAAAAATAAAAAAAGTGCTATGTCCAACATGACATAACACTTTTATGCATTCAAGAATTAACCATTTGTAGGCTAACTCTTCTGTTTGGCTAACTCTTCATTAATATATAAACGTACTTGCGCCTCTAAAACAGATAAAGGGACAGAGCCATGGCGTAATACCTGATGATGGAACTCCCTAATATCAAAACTTTGCCCAAGAGCTTGCTCAGCCTCTTTACGTAAACGTTTAATCGTGAGCTCACCAATTTTGTATGACAGTGCTTGGCCAGGCCAAGTTATATAGCGATCGGTTTCGGTTTTCACATTGTGTAACGACAACGCTGTATTTTCGCTCATAAACTGCATAGCGCGCTCCCTGCTCCAACCATACATGTGCATACCGGTGTCTACCACTAAACGAGCAGCTCGCCACATTTCGTAAGTTAAACGACCAAATCGGCTATATGGACTTTGATAAAAGCCCGCTTCAATGCCTAAGTACTCAGAGTAAAGCCCCCAACCTTCACCGAATGCCGATAAATACGCATCTCGGCGATAGCTTGGTAGGGTTTCTAGTTCTGCATTCAATGATATTTGTAGATGATGACCAGGTACCGCTTCGTGCAAAGTGAGCGCTTCTAATACATACAGTGGGCGTTTATCAAGTGCGTACGTATTCACCCAATAATAGCCAGCCTCATCATCTCTATTTGACCCAGAGTAGCGACCCGTTGTGTATTTGGGCGCTATGTTCGCGGGTACCGGCGCAACACCATACGGTTTACGAGGTAAGGTATGAAACAGCTTAGGCAGTTGTGCGTCCATTTTTTTTGCTATGTATGCTGCTTCTTTAAGTAGTTGCTCTGGTGTGGTTGCATAAAATTGTGGATCGGTTCGTAAAAAGTGAATGAACTCTGCAAATGTTCCCTCAAACTCGACTTCTTTTATAATAGCTTCCATTTCGCCGCGAATGCGTGCAACTTCCTTTAACCCCAGCTCGTGTATTTCTTTAGGGGTCATTTCGGTAGTGGTGTAATATTTAGCCCTATTCTTATAAAACGACTCGCCGTTTGGCGTATTTGAAATACCTATCGAAGTGCGCGCACCAGGGCGATACACCTGTGTAAAAAAAGCTAAATAATTTTTATATGCTTCAATTACTTTATCTTTTATTACCGACTGCGCCTGTTGCTGAAGTGATTTAAATTCACTCTCTGGCAAGCCTGCGTTATTTTTTAAAAAAGGTTTATAAAATTCAGACGTTGTAACATCCTCAACTATATAAGCTGATATTGATTCTTCGTATCCTTCAAGCACCGCTTTAGGTTGCGTTAAACCTGTTTCAAGACCTTTTTTCATCCAATAAATATTTTGTTCAAAAAAGCGAGGAACCTGAGCCAAACGTGCTAAATAAGTTTGATAATTTTGCAGCGTTTTATATTGGCTGCTGTTTACAATATATGATAAGCCAGAATGAAAACCGTACTCAGAAGTTAGCGGCATGTAATGAGTATTAAATACATATTCGTCAACACTGTTTTGTACTTGCGCCCGAATAATACTGAAGTTTATTTGGTTTTCATCACTGAGTGACGCTGCATCTATGGCGTCTAGCTCAGCCAAGAACTGAGTTTTTTTATTGTATTGTTGCTCTAAAAACTCAGGCGATAGGTTCGCTAACAAATAACCATTAACACCCTCAATGTTGCCGTAAGGGTTGAAACTTTGTCGGTAATCAACAATGCTATCTGCAACCGCTGTAAACTGACTATCGGCGTTATAGTTTGTGGTTTGACAGGCACTTAAAGTACATAAAAGCGTCATGCTGATAAGTGTATTGCGGATTGGCTTAAGTAATAAATTATTCGTCATAATAAAATTTAGTCAGATAATGAATTTCACAAAGCTATCTCAGACTCAGTAAATAGCAAGTAAATGAGACAAGTATCGTTTATGATAACGCCCTACCTGGCTTAAAGCTTATTCAATAAAAGGGCGCAAGCTATGGTAGCAGCATAGAGCTATTACACTGCGTTATAAGGCTCATTTGCAATAGCGTCTCTTTATAACATGCCTTTATCTTTATACTAAACCAACCACTATAAGATGAAGCTTTAAATAAAAAACAACTCTAAAAGTACAGTTTTAAAAGTGTTTATTGAACGATAAACCATATTAAATGAGTTAAAAACAAGCCTAATTGATGAGAAAAGCAGCTATTAAGCGACTAAAGTAAAATTTAAGTTCCCTTGGCCCTATTTTTGCTTTTTAATAGCAGTTATAACAAATACAGTAGTAAAAAATAATAAAAAAGCTTGGACGCACAATCGACTCATGGAATGAAATTATAAATTAAGCATTGATGCGTACTTAGTTGGTATTAAATAATGATGTTCCATGATTCCATGGCTATTGCTCAAGAGAAAATGACTCAAGTGTGTATGTTCTTAGAACGCTATGCACTGCCGCCAACGCCCCTGAACTTTCAAGTTGTTTACACCTACGTTAGCCAAGCAAATTTAAAATTAAATAAAACATTAGATCGCGCTATTTCTACCGATGAAAACATTGATGGCGTATTAATAGAGCAACTTTACTTTGAATTTTTAAATGTCGGACACAATACGCAAGTGTCGATGATTCAAAACGTAGACGGCGTTATTACTTCATTGTCTAACAATGCGCAAAATACAGAAAAACAAATCAGTCGTTTTGCAGATCAAGTGAGTGAATGTGTTCATTCGCTTGACGAAAACAATATAGAACAAAGCCGCCAAGCACTTAACAAACTTGATAAGCAAACTGCTGAGTTACTCGCTCAACATAAAAAGTTTAAGCAAGAGCTAACGAGAGCAAAAAAACTACACGAAAGAACACAAAAGCAACTTTCTCAACTTCGTAAGCAACACATTATAGATAGTCAAACTGGCTTATTTAAACGCCATTACTTAACCCAACAAACTGAATTATGGGCGACTCAAGACAAGTCTATTTGCGCCATTGCCATTCAAATCGATAATTTAGCGCATTTTGTTGATAACTTTGGCGATATTATTGGTGAAGTGATTTTAAATAAAGTTGCTAAACAAGTTCAAAAGTATGTAATGCAAAGTGGTTTACCGGGGCGTACCGCTAAAGATCAATTTACTGTTTTATTAGCTGACATTGACCCTGAAACAGCGATTCTCATTGCTGAAAAAGTTCGTAAAGGTGTAGAAAAGCTGCGGTTTGTAAGCTCAAAAAGTGGCGCAAAACTACCTAGTATTAATTTATCATTAGGTATTGCCCAGCATCAGCAAAAAGAAGACTTTAACCAACTGGCTAAAAAAGCATCCCATGCGGCATTTAAAGCCCGCTCTCTTGGTCAAAGCAGTTTTACCGCCGGCCAATAAAACACCTGATAAATCATATTCAAATTGCACCTTTGGTGCACAATAAAGTACACTAGTACTTATTGCCACGATAGAGATTAATCATGAACGAAACCCCTGAAAAGACCACGCACTTTGGCTACAAAACCGTTGCTGAAAACGAAAAAGCATCAATGGTTGCAGACGTATTTCACTCTGTTGCAGCCAAGTACGATGTAATGAATGATTTAATGTCTTTTGGTGTACACCGTTTATGGAAACGTCAAACTATAGCCAGTTCTGGCGTTCGTAAAGGCCATCATGTTCTCGATTTAGCAGGTGGTACAGGCGATTTAACGGCAAAATTTAGTCAACTAGTCGGTGAAACTGGTCAAGTGGTATTGGGCGATATAAACTCATCTATGCTGAAAGTAGGCCGTGAAAAGCTTCATAACTTGGGCCTTGTAGGCAATATTGACTACGTACAAATGAATGCTGAAATGCTGCCATTTCCAGATAACAGCTTTGATGTGATCACCATCGCCTTCGGTTTACGTAATGTAACCGACAAAGACAAGGCGCTGCGCTCAATGTATCGCATATTGAAGCCAGGTGGTCGTTTATTAGTTTTAGAATTTTCTAAGCCAAAACACGAAGCACTTAGCAAGGCATATGACTTTTACTCGTTCAATTTACTGCCAACAATGGGCAAGCTAGTTGCTAACGACAGTGAGTCTTATCAATATTTAGCAGAGTCGATTCGTATGCACCCAGACCAAGATACGCTTAAAGCAATGATGGATGAAGCTGGATTTGAACAAACAACGTATCAAAACCTAACTGGCGGAATTGTTGCCCTTCACCGTGGTTTTAAATATTAAGGCACAGAGTCATGGCGCTTGATCAAGCAACTGAAAAAACCAGTGATGATACAAATACATCAACTTTTTTGATGCTACCCAACTTTGTACTTTCGCTTGTTGAGCGCATTTTAAACCAAACACTTAAACTCGACCCTAACGTTGCCCAAAAGCTAAACACGGTAAAACAACAGCGTTTACTTGTTGAAGTTAGAGACTGGCAACAAACCATACAGGTTGTTTTTGCTGACGAAAAATTACACCTTTATGCCGCTGACAACAGCGATTATAGCGATTGCATGATCAGCGCCGATATAGACACGCTTGTTGCTCTTAAAAATCCGGCCATACTTACTCAGTTAATTCGCCAAGATAAACTTGATTTACAAGGTGACTTGAATATAGCTCAAGCATATAGCGGTGCATTTTCGGAAATAGACATAGATTGGCCTGAGCAACTGTCAGCGTATATCGGCGATGCGCCAGCTCAACAACTTTATTTGCATATTATGTCGCTAAAGCGCCATGGTAGCAAAATTAACGCGCAACTCAGCACCACGTTAACAAGCTTATTTCAAGACGAGCTAGCTATTACAATTCACCCTTTAGAACTTGCACAATTTAAACAACAAAACCGAGAGCTAAAAGGCCAAGTTGCCGCCATAGAGCAGCGTATAAACACTTTATTAAGCGCCAAAACACGCTAAGGACTTTTTGTGTCTTCTTCACGATTGTATTACATCACTAAAACATTACTTAGCTATGGTTTAGACGAATTAGTGCCTAAAAGTAAAACCCCTTGGTTTGCAAAAATTGCCAGAGGGTGTTTATTTTGGCTACGAAATCAGCATAAAGAAAAACCTGCAGGACTGCGCCTACGTTTAGCATTACAAGAGTTGGGGCCTGTATGGATTAAATTTGGCCAAATGCTGTCAACACGTCGCGATCTACTTCCTCACGATATCGCGCAAGAGCTTGCCTTTTTGCAAGATCAAGTGCAGCCTTTTGAAGGTGAATTGGCACAACAAATTATAGAAAATGCACTCGAGATTAATGACATTAGCGAGCTGTTTAGTGAATTTTCACAAACACCATTGGCATCTGCATCAATAGCGCAAGTGCATACTGCAACACTAGTTGACAACGATAATATTGAGCAAGATGTTGTTATTAAAGTAATTCGCCCAAACATCCATGAACAAATAAATGCAGACTTAGCATTAATGGAAAAGCTTGCTCAGGTGCTTGCTAATGTTCATACCGAATCAAAACGTTTGCGCCCTGTTGAAGTAGTAAAAGAGTATAAAAAAACACTGCTTGATGAATTGGACCTAATGCGTGAAGGTGCCAATGGCATTCAATTAAAACGTAATTTTGATGATTCAGATGCACTCTATATTCCTACTGTTTTCAGTGATTACAGCCGAAGCAACGTGTTAGTGATGGAGCGTATTTACGGTATACCCGTGTCAGATACCGAGTCGTTAATAGCGCAAAATACAAATATGAAATTGCTTGCAGAACGTGGTGTAGAAGTGTTTTTTACACAAGTATTCAGAGATAGCTTTTTTCATGCAGACATGCATCCCGGTAATATTTTTGTATCTCGCGAGCATCCCGAAAACCCTAAATATATTGGTATTGATTGCGGTATTGTTGGTACCTTAAGCAAAGAAGATAAGCGCTATTTAGCAGAAAACTTTATCGCCTTTTTTAATCGCGACTATCGCCAAGTAGCCCAACTGCATGTTGACTCTGGCTGGGTTCCTGAAGATACCAGTATCGAAGAGTTTGAATTTGCTATTCGCACTGTTTGCGAACCTATTTTTAATAAGCCACTTGCTGAAATATCATTTGGGCATGTACTGGTAAATTTATTTAACACCGCGCGTCGATTTAATATGCAGGTGCAACCACAATTGGTGCTACTTCAAAAAACATTACTCTATGTTGAAGGGCTGGGAAGACAGCTTTATCCTCAACTAGATTTATGGAAAACGGCTAAACCCTTCTTAGAGCAATGGGTTAAAGAACAAGTAGGGCCGTTATCTGTCTTAAAACAAATGTATGCAAACCTACCATTCTGGGCAGAAAAAATGCCTGAGTTACCTGACTTGATTTATCAAAACTTAAAGCGCCCAGTGCGCACCCACGCACCTGTAAAGCCTGCTTCTCATAAAGCGTTAGTGCTTAGCTTGTTGGGGAGCGCTACTTTGGTGGTGTCTGCACTGTGTTATTTGCAACATGATTTAATTGCTGCGGGCATTACAGCGGCCTGTTCTGCCACGTGTTTTATTGCGGCATGGCGGCACACATAAACAAAGTGCTATTTACGGTTTAGAGCGTATAATTAGTATTTAAAATATACATTTAATCATTTTATTATTTGGAGAGAACCATGGGATTGGGCGGTATTAGTATTTGGCAATTATTGATTGTTTTGGCAATCATTGTACTTCTTTTTGGTACTAAAAAATTACGCGGCATGGGGGGTGACTTAGGCGGTGCTGTTAAGGGGTTTAAAAAAGCAATGTCGGATGAAAAACCAACTGAAACAGACTCCCCTGAACAAATTCAAACGTCACAAAAAACGACGACTACTGATACCGAAAAAACAAAAGACACCGATAAGGCTTAATTAACATGGGCATGTGGGAGCTAATTGTTGTTTTTATTGTAGGGCTTATTGTATTGGGACCTGAACGTTTACCCGTTGCAATAAGAACGGTTAGTCGCTGGATCAAAACTGTTAAATCTCTTGCTAATTCAGTTAAAGCTGAAGTGAGTGAAGAATTGCGCGTACACGAGCTCCACGAAAACCTAAAAAAAGCTGAGCAACAAAACCTACAAGATTTAAGCCCTGAATTACAAAGCTCATTAAGTGAGCTAAAGCAGGCTGCAGAATCAGTAACTCACAGCTATAAAAAACAGCCACAAGAATCAGAACCTAACCAACAAATTGATGAAAAAAAGTGAATTTAATTTACCTTTCTATGGTCAACTTACTAAATGGTATAAATAAAAATGGTTGAGGAAGTAAAATCGGGGTTTGTAGCTCATTTAATAGAGTTGCGTGACAGGCTTATAAAATCACTGTTGAGTATTTTAGTTATTTTTATTGCAATAGTGTATTTTGCAAACGATATATACGCGTTTGTTGCACAGCCGCTAGTCTCTCATTTACCAAGCACTGCAACCATGATTGCAACCGATGTCACTGGCCCCTTCATTGCCCCATTTAAGCTGACTTTATTTGTTGCATTATTTGCGTCTATACCTTGGATATTGCATCAAATTTGGGGGTTCATAGCGCCGGGATTATATCAACATGAAAAGAAAATGCTGATGCCTATTCTTGCTTCCAGTATTTTACTATTTTATGGCGGTATCGCATTTTGCTATTTTGTAGTGCTACCCATTATTTTAGGTTTTTTTACCAATACGGGGCCTGAAATGATGACCCTAGCGCCAGATATAAGTAGTTATTTAGGGTTTGTATTAAAGCTGTTTTTTGCGTTTGGCGTCGCATTTGAAATTCCAGTTGCTATTATGCTTTTGTGCTGGAGTGGTGCAACGACAACAACGAGCTTAAAAGAAAAGCGCCCTTATATTGTGGTGGGTGTTTTTGTTGTGGCGATGTTTTTAACGCCGCCCGATGTTTTATCACAGACATTATTAGCATTTCCGATGTTGCTTTTGTTTGAATTAGGTTTAATTTTAGCGAAATTTTACACCGCTAAACCACGAGAAGAAGTTGAGGAATAAAATGAAAAAACAAATACTCTCACTACTGGTTATATTGAGCGCACCCGTATTTTCTGCGCAGTCAGACATTAATACACAAGCACTAAAAGCATGTAGCTTTATCGAAAATGATTTTAACCGCCTATTGTGTTACGACAATACAATGGCTGGAAAGCCACTTACAAAATCAACGGTAACTCAAAAACTTACAGATCCAAGCGCTTCAACAAGTACTCCTGCTGTAGCGGCAGTTGAGGGGCCAAAAGATGACTTTGGCCTAGAGCATAAAGAAGATCGCACAGAAAAAGACAGTGAAATTAAAGCAACTGTAACTTCAGTAGATAAAGCCCCCTATGGTGAACTCATTATTACATTAAATAACAACCAAAAGTGGCGTCAAATTGGTTCTGATAGCATGCGTTTGAAAGAGTCTGATTCTGTAACCATTACCCGCGGGGTATTTAATTCATTTTTACTTAGTAAAGATGGTCAAAACCGTTCTATTCGCGTTAAACGAACCAAGTAATGTCTTATATACTGGTTGATGCTGGCGTTAACTTAACAAACCACCAGTTTGATGATGAGCATTTGGATGTCATTACTCGCGCTAAAAGTGCGGGTGTTGAAAAAATGCTGCTTATTGGTTGCGACATTTCATCGAGTGAGCAATCTTTAGCACTTGCTAAAAGCTATCACTTGTTTTCAACCGCCGGTATTCACCCACATGATGCCAAAACAGCAACTGATTCATTAGAAGACCAATTAACATTACTTGCCACTCAACCTCAGGTTGTTGCTATTGGTGAATGCGGGCTTGATTATAACCGTGATTTTTCGCCTCGTAATATTCAACGTAGCGTATTGAGACGCCAACTTGCACTTGCCAAACAGTTAAATTTACCGGTTTATTTGCATGAACGTGATGCGAGTGATGACATGATCAATATTCTTACGGAGTTCAATGTTCGCGGTGTACTTCACTGTTTTACAGGAGACGAAAGCGCACTCAAAAGCTATTTAGCATTAGGTCTATACATTGGTATCACAGGGTGGGTTTGTGATGAAAGACGCGGACAAGCATTGCAAGCTTTAGTTCCAAGCATTCCCTTAAACCGCTTACTCATAGAAACTGATGCGCCTTTTTTAATTCCACGCACAGTTAAACCAAAGCCTAAGTCGCGAAGAAATGAGCCAGCACTATTAACGCATGTCTGCCAAACACTTGCTGAGCTATATCAAATAGATGCCAAGAGTGTGGCTAAGCAAACAACAGATAACTTTTATACTGTTTTTGGTTTAGAAGCCCGTTAATGAACAGTTTAAAGGCTGCTATTTGCCTACTTATAGTGCTTTTCACTTTTAAAAGCTTTGCGTCTACCGTAGTAATAAATTCAGATTTTTCATCCCATATCGTTACAAATCTTACTTATTCTTTTGAGCCTTCATCGATAGAAACAGCTTTACAACTTGAGCCTAATAAATGGCATTCGGTTAACACCAAACTGTTAAATTTTGGCCTAGAAAGCCGCCCTGTTTGGGTTACGTTTGAAATAAATAACACGTTAAATAGTCGCTTTAGTCCATTAATTTTAATAGACAATCCATTTTTAAATGAAGTTCAGCTGTTTCACTTGAGAAATGCACAAATACTGTCAGAAATGCGGCTAGGTGATTCATTCTCACTTGACGAACGTACTATAAAGAGTGAGTTTTTGTTAACTAAATTAACGCTTCCAGCAAGCTCCTCCACTCGGGTTATTCTCAAAGTTAGTAACCCATCAGGTTTACGTATCCCTATCAGTTTATGGCAACAAGATGTTTATTTAACTCAAAAAGAGGGTTTTAACTTAGTTTATGGATTAATGGTCGGCTTTTTAGCAGCACTGGCATTAAGCTGTATACTTTTGTATGGATTTACTCGAAAGCGCTATTTTGCACTAGCGGGAGCGATCACTTTCACGCTAGGGCTTTTTTTAGCGTACCTTGGCGGCTTTGGATTTCGTTACTTGCACCCAAATATTCCCACAATCCAACAAGTAATAATGCCAATATTACTTATTTTAATCGCGCTATTGTTTTTCCCTCTTCAACAACAAATGTGCAAGCCTCACGCTCAAAAAATTATACGTGTGCAAAAGTTAATAACAAAATTGCTTGCTGTCTCTCTATTATTTATTTGGCTACTTCCTAACTGGTTGGTCACTGCATATTGCCTAATATTAACCCCTCTTGTTTTAAGTCTGTACTTTTTAACAACCTACTTATCTACTCGCTCCCACCCTTCAAAATCTATAAATGCATTATTACTAGCTTTAGGCTTTTTTAATGCAGTAACGGTTTATTTTATTATAACCGTGATGGGATGGTACACCTTTGAAACGATGGGGTTGGTCATTATATCGGTGTTATTTTTTAGTTGTACATTTTGCTTGTGTTATGCAGTTATGAAGCAATTTATAACTGAACGAGATGAGCAGATAATCGAACAGCAAACTGTGATTGCAGAAAGTACGGCTCAAGACACACTGTTAAAAGAGCGGCTCGCACTTCAAGAAGAAGCTCAGTACGAACTTGAATCACAAGTAGATGAGCGCACGTTTGAACTACAAGTAACACTTAGAGAACTTGAAGAAAAAAACAGAGAGCTTGAACAGCTAAATACAGAAGATGCGCTAACAGGCGCTAAAAACCGCCGCTTTTTTGATAAGAAACTGGTAATGGAACTTCGTCGTTCACGAAGAGAACAAACACCGCTAAGTATTATTATGATTGATATCGATCACTTTAAAACAATTAACGATACCTACGGACACTTAAGCGGTGATAACGTCATAAAAGCAACTGCTGATATTATTAAACGCTTTTTGAAACGACCGCTGGATGAGGTCGCTCGCTATGGCGGTGAGGAGTTTGTAATTTTACTCCCTAACACTGCAAACCAAGGCGCCTTTGATATAGCAGAACAAATACGACTACATATATACCAAAACCCAGTCATTGTTGTAGGTGCTGAGATTAAATTTACGATTAGTGCCGGTGTATATACATTTATCGCTGATGATATAAATACCCCTGAATTATTTACTGAACGCGCAGATAAAGCACTTTATAGCGCTAAACAACATGGCCGTAATCAAGTTGTCAATTTTGAAAACCTACAATAGGAGCATAGTAATATGGCCCAATCTGGACTAGACCTTTTTCCATATACTCGTATGCGCAGAATGCGCCGCGATGACTTTTCTCGTCGTCTAATGGCCGAAAACCACCTTAGCGTAAATGACCTCATTTACCCTGTTTTTGTACTAGAAGGTAAAAATCGTCGAGAAATCATCGAATCAATGCCTGGAATTGAACGTTTATCGATTGATCAGCTTTTATTAGAAGCACAAGAACTTACCGATTTGGGCGTTCCGGCCATTGCTATTTTTCCGGTGACACCTGCAGATAAAAAATCACTCCACGCCGAAGAAGCCTACAGTGAAGATGGCTTAGCACAACGTACGGTGCGCGCTTTAAAAGAAGCTTTTCCTAAGCTTGGGGTTATTACCGATATAGCCCTTGACCCATTTACTACTCACGGTCAAGACGGCATTATTGATGATGAAGGTTATGTAATGAATGACATAACCACTGAAATTCTTGTTAAGCAGGCGCTTTCGCACGCCGAGGCAGGCGCAGATGTAGTTGCGCCATCTGATATGATGGATGGGCGTATTGGCGCTATTCGCGAAGCACTTGAAGCAGATGGCCATATTCATACACGTATTATGGCTTACTCAGCTAAATATGCTTCTAGCTACTACGGGCCTTTTAGAGATGCTGTAGGCTCTGCAGGTAACTTAAAAGGGGCCGACAAAAAAACCTATCAAATGGATCCTGCCAACTCAGATGAAGCAATTAGAGAAGTCGCGCTTGATTTACAAGAAGGTGCCGACATGGTGATGGTTAAACCCGGCATGCCCTACCTAGACATTGTACGCCGCGTAAAAGATGAATTTGGTGTACCTACTTTCGCATATCAGGTCAGCGGAGAATATGCAATGCACAAAGCCGCTATTGATAACGGTTGGCTGAGCGAAGAAGCCACAATTATGGAGTCTTTACTCGCTTTTAAGCGCGCAGGTGCTGATGGCATATTAACCTATTTTGCTAAGCAAGCCGCGCAATACCTCACTAAAAAGTAAGTAATTGATAAAAAGGCGGTTAAACCGCCTTTTCGTTTACATTCATTAACATAATTGTATTATTTTTGTCATTTAGATTCTCTAAACTGGTGTCCCATTTTGGGATTTAAATACACGGGAATAATAAAAAATGTTAAAAACAAAAATAACGCCACTGGCGCTTGTACTAGCAGGTCTTAGTGCACCAGCGTCCGCTAACTTAATCATATCTGAGTATGTTGAAGGTAGCAGTAATAATAAAGCCATTGAAATCTACAATAACGGTACCTCTGAAGTATCTCTAGATGAAGTAACTCTAAATGTATTTTTTAACGGTAAAACCGAAGCCAGTGGAGTGGTTACGCTTGAAGGAACTTTGGCAGCTGAGAAAACATATGTAATTGCGCATACAAGTGCAAATGACAACTTAGCAGCCCTTTCTGATTTACAAAGCAGCAGTATCGGCTTTAATGGTGATGACGCTATCGTATTAATGCTAGGAGATACAGTGATTGATAGCTTTGGCCAAGTGGGGGTTGACCCTGGTTCATTTTGGTCCGATGCTACGGCACAAACACAAAACAAAACGTTACGTCGTAAGCTAAGTATAACGTCAGGTCGCACCGATTCAACTGCTGAATTTTTACCAAGTGAAGAGTGGGAACAGTATGATATTGACACCTTTGACGGTCTCGGTTCTCACGCGGGTAATGGTGGCGGAACAGAGCCTGAACCAGATCCAATTGATCCAATCGTATGTGCTGCAGACAAAACACTAATTAGTACTATTCAAGGCGAAGGAAACGAAAGCCCACTAGTTGACACACTAGTAGAACTAGAAGGTATTGTTACTGCCGACTTCCAAGGCGATGATGAACTTAAAGGTTTCTTTGTAACTTCTCTTGCCGCTGATGAAGATACAAACCCACTAACTTCTGAAGGTGTATTTGTTTACTTTGCAGATACAGATGTAAACGTTGGCGATCACGTACGCGTTCAAGGTACAGTTGATGAATACTTCGATTCAACGCAAATATCTGATGTTGTTCAAGTTGCGGTATGTGCAACGGGTCAATCAGTAAGTGCCACTAAAATTTCTTTACCTTTAGCAAGCCAAGATGATTTAGAAGCCTTTGAAGGGATGCTGGTTACTTTAGACCAAGAGTTAGTTGTAACAAATAACTTTGGTTTAGGCCGTTACGGTGAAGTTGAGCTTGCAACAGAACGTTTATACCAAGGCACACAAGTTGCTATGCCTGGCGATGCAGCTAACGCTGTTGAAGTAGAAAACCTAACTAAAAAAATCTTAGTTGATGACGGTTCAACTGTTCAAAACTCAGATCCTACTGCTTACCCGACCCCAGGTTTATCAGCAGAAAACACATTACGTACAGGCGATAGTGTGAACAGCGTAACAGGTGCATTAGCGTATAGCTTTAGCACATATCGTATTCACCCAACAGTTGCACCGCAATTTATTGCAACTAACCCACGTGAAGACGCACCGGAATTACACCCTGAAGCAGACCTGCGAGTTGCAAGCTTTAACGTTCTAAACTACTTCAACGGTGACGGCCAAGGCGCTGGTTTCCCAACTAGCCGCGGCGCTGACTCACTTGAAGAATTTGTTCGCCAAGAAGCTAAGTTAGTAAGTGCAATTAGCGCAATGCAAGCTGACGTTGTCGGTTTAATGGAAATTGAAAACGATGGCTTTGGTGAGTTTAGTGCAATTGCAAGTTTAGTAAACGCACTAAATGATGCTGACAGTGCTAACGAATATGCTTTTGTAGACTTTAATGTTAACCAAGTAGGTACTGACGCAATAACAACAGCACTTATTTACCGCGCAAACAAAGTTGAAGAAGTAGGCTCTGCTGCTATTACTACCGCAGCACCATTTGATTTCAGCAACCGTACACCTATCGCACAAAGCTTTAAATCGTTAGAGTCGCAAGAAGTATTTACTGTTGCAGTTGCGCATTTAAAATCAAAAGGCGGTTGTCGTAGTGCAAGTGGCGCTAATGAAGATCAAAACGATGGTCAAGCATGTTGGAATGAAATCCGTACAGAAGGTGCAAGCGCATTTGCTGATTGGTTAGACAGCAAACCAACAGGTGTAGACGACGAAGATATTATCTTAGTGGGTGATATGAACGCCTACGCGATGGAAGATCCAATTCGCAAATTTGACGAAAAAGGCTACAAAAATGTTGTTGCTGAGCTTGATGGTAACACACTAGCTTACTCTTACAGCTTCTCAGGCCGTGCTGGTAGCCTTGACCATGCAGTGGCGACTGAGTCTTTACTGAGCAAAGTAGTGGCTGCTAAAGATTGGCACATTAATGCCGATGAGCCTATCGTACTTGATTACAATGTAGAGTTTAAGAGCGAAGGGCATCAGTCTACTCTTTACTCAGAAAGTGCATACCGCGCGTCTGATCATGACCCTGTGATTGTTGATATCAAATCTGAAGTTGTGCTTACACCAGAAGAACAAACTCCTGTGGTTGCCCCAGATCAAGTATTCTCTATTGATGAAAACAGCGCTGTAGGTACTGTTATTGGCATGCTTGATTACTCAGATCCTAACCCTGAAGATTCACCTGTTGTTAAATTTATCGTGTCTGAAAACGATAGTGTGTCAATTAATGATCAAGGTCAGCTAATTGTTGCTGGTGAAATTGATTATGAATTTGAAAACCGCATTACGTTTACTGTACAAGTTGAAGATAGCG
Source organism: Pseudoalteromonas sp. PSi26 (assembly GCF_054960575.1). Lineage (NCBI taxonomy): Bacteria > Pseudomonadati > Pseudomonadota > Gammaproteobacteria > Alteromonadales > Pseudoalteromonadaceae > Pseudoalteromonas > Pseudoalteromonas sp. PSi26. The sequence continues at coordinate 29,457 of NZ_JBHNYT010000018.1, forward strand.
TTGGTAATGTATCAAAAGCTGAAAAAGTTGCTGTGAAGGTAAATAACTTGCGTTCAGATGATGATAACGATGCTGGCTCATTGCTTTGGTTATCTCTTCTTTTAGCACCACTTTCTATAGTGCGTCGCTTTAAAAAGAAATAAGTAACATAAAGTAATTAACAAAAAGCCGCTCTTGCGGCTTTTTTTATTCCTCTGTAAAAATAATTCAGACAAGCTTCAGCTATCCCCCCTTAATATCTTTTGTGTTAGGTAGAACATATTTAATTTTTTATTAAATACAACTTTGCGACCCCCTCAAAGTTAGTACTTAACATCAAATTAAATATTAATTTAGGCTTACCCATTAAGTAAAAAAATCACTTTTAAATGTGACCTAGCCGTTTTTATAAAGGAAGAAAAAATGAAGCAACTTATCAAATTTACAACACGATGGCAGTCTCATACTAAATCGATTTTGGGTTTATTTATTGCACTTTCAACATGTGCAGTTAGTAACCAAGCATTAGCAAGTACCACCAAAGCCTCTATTTCACAAAGTAGTTTATTTGATGTTATCAGCGCACGTGCAAAAAAATTAGCCAGTGAAGACTATAAAGCGCCAAACAATATTGAACTTGATGCACTAAATAACATTAATTATCAGGATTACCGCTCCATTCGTTTTAAGCAAGATCAAGCTGTTTGGAAAGATGATGGTTTGTATGAATTACAGCTATTTCATCCAGGCTTTTTATACAAAACACCGGTGAGAATAAATACTGTTGATAGCGACTCAAAACACAGCAGACTTCCCTTTAATACTGACTTTTATAATTACGATGGAACGGCTGCACCGCTAAAAGATGAGTTAACTAAAAGCACAGCCAATACACGGCTTGGCCACGCAGGGTTTAGACTTCATTACCCTTTAAATACTGATAGTTATAAAGATGAGATTATGGTGTTTCAAGGTGCGTCTTATTTTCGTGTTGTAGGTCCAAACCAAGTTTATGGCCTTTCAGCTCGCGGATTAGCAATTGATACAGCGCTAGCATCTGGCGAAGAGTTCCCTATGTTTAAAGAGTTTTGGCTAGTAAAACCTGCAGCAGAACAAACTAACATTGTACTGTTTGCATTACTTGATAGCCCATCTGTATCTGGCGCTTATAAATTTAATATTGACCCTACTACCAACACAACCGTTAAAATAGACATGCAAATATTTGCCCGTAAAGACGTGAAAAAGTTAGGCATCGCACCACTAACAAGCATGTTTTATCATGGTGAAAATAGCACAAAATTTTTTGATGATTATCGTCCTGAGGTGCATGACTCTGATGGTTTGTTAACTCAATCACAGGATGGTAAGTGGGTATGGCGCCCACTGAACAATCCATCGCAACTAAGTGTTACGTCATTTGCGTACGAAAACCCGAAAGGTTTTGGGCTTGCGCAGCGCGACCGTGACTTTAATAACTATTTTGATATAGAAGCACATTACCATGATCGCCCAAGTCTGTGGATTGAACCTCAGGGTGAATGGGGCAATGGCCGTGTTGAGCTAGTAGAAATTCCAACAGATACCGAAACAAACGACAACATTGTTAGTTACTGGGTACCAGAAAACCCCCTCAAAGCAGGTGATTCATTAAAACTTAGCTACAAAATGAGTACGTTTAATAGCAGTTTAAACAAACATGAAAAAGCACATGTAGTGCGTACTCGTATCGGCAGCGCAGCATTGCCCGGTGAAGATAACCCGCCACCACAAAGCCATCGTCAATTCACTGTTGATTTTTCAGGCCCTGCTCTAAATGCTCTCTCTGAACAACTTAAGTTAAATGCAGATATTCAGCTTACTACGGGTGAAGTAAGCGATGTATCCGTTCAAAAGTTACCAGAAGGGTACGGCTGGCGTGTTGCTTTTAAAATTGCACCACAAGACGACAAACCCGTCGATATGCGCTTATCGTTAAAACTACGTGACAAAGACATTAGTGAGGTATGGAGCTATGTTTGGTATCCAAATGACATCAAGTAAGCAAAACAAAGGAACACCTATGCCATTTAAAACAGCTCGTGTATGGCTTTTTGCAATTGCCGCTATATTCATATCAGGCTATGGTATATCAATCATGTTCGACATACTTAACTCTAACGGCATGACTTTGCTTGAGTATGCACTACTTGTCTTATTTTCTATTACATTTGCATGGATAGTGACAGCATTTTGTAGTGGCACAATAGGGTTTGTTTTACAGCTATTTCGTATCGATCCACTTACCTTAAAGCGCATAAAACCTATCGCGATTCACGCCCAAGCTATTGCTAAGCAAAAAACAGCGGTTGTAATGCCTATTTACAACGAAGACACCCACCGTGTGATTGCTGGCTTTGAAGTAAGTCTTGCGTCGCTTAAGGAGACCGGACAGCTCGAACACTTTGATTTTTACTTACTAAGCGATACACAAGACCCGCAGATAGCCGAGAATGAACTTAATGCATGGCACGCACTGTGCGAACGCTTAGGAGATACTGCCAAACATATTTTTTATCGCCGCCGTGAAGACAATAAACACCGCAAAGTAGGCAACCTAACGGATTTTTGTGAACGCTGGGGTAGTAAATACGATCATATGATTGTACTCGATGCAGACAGTATAATGACTGGCAGGTGTATGCTTGAGCTAACAACTAGCATGCTCAATAACCCGCAAGCAGGTCTTATTCAGACAATCCCTATTCCGGTTCGCCAAGATACTTTTTTTGGTCGCTTTTTACAATTCGCATCGGTACTTTATAGCCCAATGCTTGCTACTGGCTCTGCTTTTTGGCAAACCGATCAAGCTAACTACTGGGGGCATAACGCAATAATTAGAATCGATGCCTTTATGAAATGTTGTGGCTTACCTACGTTAAAAGGGAACGCACCCTTTGGTGGTGAAATTCTCAGCCACGACTTTGTTGAAGCTTCTTTACTTCACTCAGCAGATTGGGATGTATTGCTGTTATCTGAAATTGAAGGTAGCTATGAAGAAGTTCCAAGCAATATATTAGACTACGCAATTCGTGATAGGCGCTGGGTACAAGGCAATATTCAACACCTTGGTTTATTGTCATCAAATAAATTAAAGCTTATGAGTAAGTTTCATTTTTTACTGGGTGCCATAGCATATATATCGTCGCTTATTTGGCTATCTATGCTCGCATTAAGCACTATTGATGCCGTTACCCGTGCATTAAACAGTGATGTCTATTTTAATCGTGCTTATCAGTTATTTCCTACATGGCAAATAGCTAAGACAGATTTAATTGACTCATTACTTTATTTAACCATTATTATTTTGTTACTGCCTAAGTTAATGGGGGTCATTGTTACCCTAGTCCACAGAAATAAGCATTTTGGTGGGTCAATTAAACTCATAGCTGGTTCAGTTATTGAAACTTTATTTGCCGTTATTGTGGCCCCGCTGATGATGGTTTTTCATGCTTACTTTGTAGTATGTGTGTTTTTAGGTAAAAAAGTAACGTGGGATGCTCAGCCACGAGAAGGCCGCATGGTGTCGTGGAAAGAAGCCTTTGGCTATACACTATTTTCGACTGTCGTTGCGGTTGTTTGGGGCTCTGTAGCTTATTATTTTACCCCTGTATTTTTCTGGTGGTTATCCCCTATTTTATTAGGGTTGCTACTTGCAGCGCCTATTGTTCGTTACTCGAGTAGTATTAAGTTTGGTGTAGCGCTCAGAAAACTAGGTATATTTATATGCCCTAGTGAAGTTGATAACAGCAAAACACTCGCTGCACTTAAAGTACATTTACAAACAGTATCAGTACCAAGTAAAGGGCAATACCCTGAAACTTTGCCAGCACTACCTGCAGAGCAATTAACAACAATGCCAGTACAACGCTTTCATCGTGTTCGTAAACTAAAAATCAAAACCCTTAAAGCAAAGCTAATTAGAAAGTTTAATTAACCGTATATCACACTAAAAAGGAGCGCTTAGCGCTCCTTCTTTTATGCTTAAAATATATTCTAACTATAGATTACACAGAAGTTAGAAAAATTTTTAACCAATAAAAAACCCGCAACATGTGCGGGTTTTTTTAGAGTTTAAAAGGCTAATTACTTAGCCGCTTTTTTCTCTTTTTCTGCAGCGATTACCGTTTCAGATACGTTAGCTGGACATGGTGCGTAGTGTGAGAACTCCATAGAGAACTGACCACGACCTGATGTCATAGTACGTAGTGAACCGATGTAACCAAACATTTCTGATAACGGCACGTCAGCTTTGATGCGAACGCCTGTTAAACCAGCTTCTTGGTCGCTTAGCATACCACGACGACGGTTAAGGTCACCGATTACGTCACCAACGTGATCCTCTGGCGTGAACACGTCAACTTTCATGATTGGCTCAAGAAGTTGTGCGCCCGCTTTAGGGATCGATTGACGGAAAGCGCCTTTAGCAGCGATTTCGAATGCGATTGCAGATGAATCCACGGCGTGGAAGCCACCGTCGAAAAGTTCTACTTCAACGTCAAGTACTGGGAAGCCAGCTAGCACACCCTCTTGCATCATTGATTTAAAGCCTTTCTCAACTGCAGGCCAGAATTCTTTAGGTACGTTACCACCAACAACTGATGATGTGAACGTGAAGCCTGAACCCACTTCGCCTGGCTTGATGCGGTAGTCGATTTTACCGAACTGACCAGAACCACCAGATTGTTTCTTATGCGTGTAGCTATCTTCGATTTCACGAGTGATAGTTTCACGGTAAGCAACCTGTGGTTGACCAACAATAAGGTCTACACCGTAAGTACGCTTAAGGATATCTACTTTGATATCTAAGTGAAGCTCACCCATACCTTTAAGGATAGTTTCGCCTGAATCTTCATCAGTCTCAACTTGGAAAGATGGATCTTCTGCAACCATTTTACCGATAGCAACACCCATTTTCTCATTACCGCCTTTATCTTTAGGCTGTACAGCAATCGAGATTACTGGCGTTGGGAATACCATTGGTTCAAGTGTTACTGGGTGCTTAGGATCACAAAGAGTGTGACCAGTTTGCACGTTCTTCATACCAACGATTGCAATGATGTCACCAGCTTGTGCGCTAGTTAACTCTTTACGCTCGTCAGCTTGCATTTCTACCATGCGGCCAACACGTTCTGTTTTACCTGTAAACGCATTAAGGATAGTGTCACCCTTGTTAAGCTTACCAGAGTAGATACGTACGAATGTTAATGCACCAAAGCGGTCATCCATGATTTTGAATGCAAGCGCTTTGAAAGGTTCGTCTGCAGATACAATTGCGAACTCGCCGTTTTCGTTACCTTCTTCGTCCATAAGAGGTTGAGGATCAACTTCAGTTGGAGCCGGTAAGTAATCAACAACAGCGTCAAGTACTAATTGAACACCTTTGTTTTTGAACGCTGAACCACAGAACGTAGGGAAGAATGCAAGGTCACGAGTACCTTTACGGATACAACGTTTGATATCTTCAACAGAAGGTACTTCACCTTCCATGTACGCTTCCATTAGGTCATCGTCTTGCTCAACAGCAGTTTCGATAAGCATTTCATGGTATTCTTCAACTTTGTCAACCATGTCAGCTGGAACGTCTTCGATTGAGTAGTTTTCTGGAAGACCAGTGTCATCCCAAACGTATGCTTTTTTCTCTAATACGTCTACAACACCAACAAAATCATCTTCAATACCGATTGGTAAAGTCATGATTAATGGTACTGCACCAAGTACTTTACGTACTTGCTCAGTTACACGGTAAAAATCAGCACCCATACGGTCTAATTTATTTACGAAAATAATACGTGCAACTTCTGATTCATTCGCGTAGCGCCAGTTAGTTTCTGATTGTGGCTCAACACCACCAGAACCACAGAAAACACCAACACCGCCATCTAATACTTTAAGTGAACGGTAAACTTCAACAGTGAAGTCAACGTGTCCAGGAGTATCGATAACGTTGAAACGGTGATCTTTCCAGAAACAGCTTACTGCCGCAGACTGGATAGTAATACCGCGCTCAGCTTCTTGATCCATGAAATCGGTAGTAGATTCACCATCATGAACCTCACCTGTTTTGTGGATAGTACCTGTAAGCTTCAGGATACGCTCAGTAGTAGTGGTTTTACCCGCATCAACGTGCGCGAAAATACCAATGTTTCTGTACTTCGATAAATCTGCCATTATTTTACTCTTAATAAAGTCGATAAATTATTCGGCGGGAGTATAGCATTACTTAAAGCGAACATCACCATAGAAGTCGCTTAAAATGCAATCAATTCACTATATTTTTTTTACAAAGAGAATATATTAACGACACAACACGCTGTTTATTATATAAACCAATAAAAACGTTAGGCTTTATTTCATAAACATAGCGTTTTAGATAATGCTTTTTAATTTTGTATCGGTAACTTAAAAGGCCTTATTGATATCGAGCATATTGTTATGTTTAATAATTTTTACTGCAGCTGCGCCCTTTAAGGTATAAATAAATAGTCGTAAATTTTTCCATATACACATTTAAGAAAAGTTTATTTAATTAAAATCAAAGCAGAGCGAGCATTTAAAAATAACACAATACTAAAGCTCTTCACATTGCATTCCATATGGTAATATTAACTAGAAACAGGCCACTATATGAACCTAAACGTGGTATAGCTTTAATAAAAAATAATAAGAATTAACAATGAAACGGATATTTCTATACTTTATCTATTGGCTGCTAATATGTAGTTCTTTTCTGATTAATGTACCTGCTTATGCTACGCAATATAAAATAGATGTACCTGGTGATTGGGTCACCCTACATGACGTAAAACAACCCCAAATAAGTGATATGACAAAAGTGCGAGATGGCACACTCTACCTATTACTCGACAACCAAACCTATGTCCCCGAACGTAAAAAGCAACAACGTTACACACGCCTAGTAATGCAAGCACTTAATCAAAGTGGCGTTGACTATATAAGCCAGTTAAGCCTCGATTTTGACCCAAGTTATCAGACACTAACATTGCACACACTCTCCATAATTAGAAATGGTAAGCACATAGATAAACTTTCAACTGCAAGGTTATCGGTTATCCAAGGCGAATCTGAACTAGCTGATAAAATTTATAACGGTAGGCTGTCTTTAAATATTATTGTTGACGATATGCGAAGCGGAGATATGCTCGACTATAGCTACAGTGTTATCGGCAGCAACCCTATCTACGCCAATAAATTTAGTACTCGGCGCACTCTTAGATGGTCTGTGCCTGTAGTACAACAAAAAATGCGTGTTTTATGGGGTAAGCAAACACCTCTTAATATAGCAACCCTGAATGGCACAGCCCAAATAAAACAAACTAATAATCAATACGGTACTGACTACTCTATTTCTGAATTGGAAGCACCATTACTCACACAAGACTCTGAAACACCCATCTGGTACAACCCATACATGCAAGTTTACCTCTCTGAATATAGCAGTTGGGACGAGGTTGTTAATTGGGCATTACCACTATATAAATCGGCAATCGAAACACCTAATAGCATTAACGCCGTAGCACAATCTATACAGGCACAGCATACTAATACAGCCGATAGAATTACCGCAGCATTACGCTTTAGCCAAGACGAAATACGCTATTTAGGCTTAGAAATGGGCACTAATTCTCATCAGCCAACACCTGCTTCAGAAACGCTATCTTTACGATATGGCGACTGTAAAGACAAAACAGCCCTACTTATTTCGTTATTAAAAGCGATGAAAATAGAGGCGCATCCTGCCCTTGTAGACACAGAAGAAACAAAGCGCTTAATAGACCTACCGGCTACCGCAAGTGTTTTTAACCACGTTATTGTTACACTTACTCACGAGGGCAAACGCTATTGGTTGGATCCAACCATTAGTTATCAACGAGGTACACTTCCCTATTTAGCACAACCTGATTACGGTTATGCCCTTATTATAAAAAATGGCGAAAGCACCTTAACCTCCATGGCACAAACGCCTGTGCATAAAAAGGTAATAGTAAACGATCAATTTTATATTCCTAAAACAGTAAAAGAACCGGTCCTATTTACTACCGAATATTCTTATGCCGAGTTTCAGGCTATTAATCGCAGAAGTAATTTAGCGCGCAACGGGCTAGACAGCGTTGCAAAATCATACCTTGAATACTACCAAGGTTTTTTTGACGAGCTCAAAATCGACAAACCTATGGCAGTAAGTGAGGACCAACAAACAGGTCAGTTTATTACTAGCGAGTCGTACCTTATTGGCCAGTTTTGGGAAAAAACCAGTGACGGATATGAAGCTGATTTTTACGCCTCTGAAATACAAAACAGTGTTTACGAGCCAAAGCAAACTAATCGCACAGACCCACTTTATTTTGAATACCCCAATATAATCGACACCAGCATAAAACTTCATTTTACTGAAAAAAACTGGGCGTTTGACAATAGCCAAGACGAGATTGATAACGACTACTTTTATTTAAAAACATCCGTTAGCTTTAATGATAATATTTTAACGCTAAGCTATCACTTTTACGCAAAGAAAGACCATATTCCCGCTGATAAAATCAGCGACTACCTAGCGCAACGAAACAAACTTATTTCAGCCACGCACTACTCAATTTTAAAGTACGCAAACACAACTGAGGCGCCTCAAACAACGGCCGACATACTCGATAACCTTGGAGGTAACTGGCTTAAATACGCACTTGCCGGTTACCTTTTATTATTTATTTTCTTTATTGCAGACTGGCGACTCGAGTCGGCAAAGCGCCCTACTTTTGAAAATAACCCCTTTTACGCTGTATCGGTCAGCAAGTTTATTATTTACAGCATTTTAAGCTTAGGTATTTATATTAACTATTGGTGCTACCGCAACTTTAAAGCTATAAAGCAGCACAGCAATGCCAATATAATGCCTATTGCTCGCGGTATTTTCGCCATTTTATGGTATTACCCCCTTTATCAAGCACTGAAGCAACACAGTGAATTGCAATCAAGTAAAAGTAAAATAATCCCAAGCTGGGGGGCTGCTGTTTTATTTTTATTAGTACTTGCAACCACATTGGTTTACCGCATGGAAGAATACGCCACTATCGCATTGCTGGTTATGCCTTTTCTATGGCTTCCATTAGTGAGTTACATAGAGCACGCAAACACCAACCAAAAAGCTTTGCATTACAACTCTTACTGGCGAGTCAGACAGTACTTTATGTCTCTGGCGCTTACGCCAATATTACTCTTCGGTGTACTTCAAGAAGCTAATATTTTACCTGGTAGCGCTATAATAAAAGGCGAAAAGTTATGGGCTTATCAAACTCACTTTTTAAAACGTAACCGCCTAACACCAGAAAGTGAAGACGTTCTCTATTTTTATAGTGATGCCATGTTTGACTATCGAGACGATGGAAACGGAATAACTGATAATTATATTTTTAGCTACTACAAAAACGATGCTGGAAAGCTTGAGTCAGACCTTAGTCACTTTAATGACATTGATAAAATAGAAACCTCATACGGTAAAACTGAACTAGATAACACCACTATTAAAGTAATAAAAACAGATGGAAGTGATTTTTTACTTATTGTTAGCAGGTTTAATAAGCTCGATGAAGTGCTAGTTGATAAAATAAATTTACGCTTAAGTGAAAATAAAAAAGAGTAGTTATTTAACGCTAACATACCGATTTAAAAGAGAATAAAAAACGCGATACAAGATAATGATAATTATTTGCATTTGATTATTGACAGATACTTAGATCTAATTGATAATCACTATCAACAAGGCGGAACATACAGCTTTGTAACGGAATGAATAACTTTTTCTCGACCCTGAAACAACGTGTGGCGCACGTTAACAGCTATGGTTACTTGTTATTAACCGCAACGCCCCTTGATGTTGATGATAAGTAACCCCCCTGCTATTTTACTTGCTACATTGCTCATATCGGTGACGGTAGATATGAAACTAAAAAAGCCCTTACGGGCTTTTTTTATGTCTGTAATTTAGTGAGCAACATACTCACATAAGCTCACAATTTAACGGCGGTTTTTTCGTGCGCGTGCACGGCGCTGTTTTTTCTCTTCTTCTTTAGCTGCTTTTTTAGCTTCTGCAGCGGCGCGTAATCCGGCAACCATTATTTCTTCTTCTTCACGCATAGCTGGTGTTTCCATGGTAATGCGACCAATAATGCCATCTCGAAGTTCGTTAATGAGTATTTCAGACATTTTATATGTGTCTATTTGGTTACCACCACGAATACAACCACGCTTTTTACCCGCCATTTCCACAAATTCCCAATCGTTTTCTGGCAATTCATCTAATTTATAACGCGCTTTTAGTAGTTCAGGATAAGCATGCAGTAGATATTCAGCGGTGTAACTAGCAACTTCTTCGTACTCAAGTGCAGTGTCGCGTATTGCACCCGTTGCACCTAAACGATAACCTGAATTCTCGTTCTCTACTTTTGGCCACAGCATCCCTGGCGTATCGTATAGCATAATGCCGTCTTCAAGCTTAATGCGCTGCTGCGCCTTGGTAACCGCAGGTTCATTACCCGTTTTTGCCACTATACGACCAGCTAATACATTAATTAATGTAGATTTACCCACATTTGGAATCCCCATGATCATGGCTTTAATTTGCTTATCGGCACCCACCTTATGCGGCACTAACTTTTTACAAAGCTCATTAATACGGTGTACTTCAGCGGCCTTATCATGTCCAAAAGCAATCGCTTTAACACCACTTTCTTGCTCAAAGTAGTCTTTCCATACTTGAGTCATTTTAGGATCGGCTAAATCAGCCTTATTTAAAATTTTGATGACCGGTTTGCCTTCGCGTAAGGTTGTCACCATTGGGTTTTCGCTACTATAAGGAATGCGTGCGTCAAGCACTTCAATGATCACATCCATTTGTGGCATTATTTCTTTAATTTCATTTCGGGCTTTATTCATATGCCCAGGGAACCACTGGATAGCCATTTTTAACTCCTAACGTATATTTAAACGCTATTTTAACTGGCAATTCATTTAATTGCGCTATACTGGCGAAAATATTTTTAGATAAGTTGTTATGGCTCTTAAATCAACCATTATGAAGGCACAATTATCGCTTAGCGATATGGATCGCCATGTTTATCAAGATACAAGTTTAACTCTGGCTCAGCATCCATCGGAAACTGACCAGCGGTTAATGATTCGCCTGCTCGCGTTTGCACTTAACTATTGTGATGGTTTAGAGTTTACCAAAGGGTTGAGCGCTGATGATGAACCAGAGCTTTGGCACGTTAATTACAGCGAAGAAATAGAGCTGTGGATTGAGCTGGGTTTACCAGACGAAAAGCGCCTAAAAAAAGCCTGTAATAAATCTAAAAAGGTTGTGCTTTATACCTACGGTGAGAACAACCAAGCAATATGGTGGCAAAAACACCAACCAAAATTGTACGAATTTAAAAATTTAAGTATTTTTAGTTTAGACTATGTAGCAACACAAGCACTTGCAGCCCTAGTTGATCGCAACATACAGCTTACAGTCACCATTCAAGATGGTGAGGTATGGGTGAACACTGATAATACGAATATTGAGATAAAACCACAGCAATTAATGTAATTGCAGTTGCTTTAGGGGTTATATGAAAGTTAAACACGTTATTGTTTTACATGGCTTGTATATGTCTGGCTTTGTTATGCGCCCCCTTTGCTCTAGGCTAGAGAGCTCAGGCGTTAACGTGTTAAACCTTACATACAATACGCTTGACCCAAATCGTGATGCTATTTTTACACAAATAGATGAGTTTATTGGTAATGAGCCCACAGCTTTAGTATGCCACTCTATGGGTGGGTTAGTAGCAAGAGCTTACTTGGAAGCTAACTCAGGCGCCAGCCAATTCGTTACAAAAGTAGTAACGCTTGGTACTCCCCATCAAGGCAGTCACATTGCACAAAAAATGAAGCAAAAAGGATTTGAGGCTTTTTTAAAAAATAGCGTTGAGTTTTTACTCACACAAAATGGTAACTGGCCATTTAAAGCAAAGCTTTATAGTATTGCTGGCGACCTACCAATCGGCTTAATGCCTCTTATTGTAAAGGGTAGCAAGTCAGACGGAACGGTTCTTCTTGACGAAACTAAACTCAAAGGTATGGCAGAACACAAAGTGTTTCACTTAAGCCATACCAGTATGATTTACTCACGTGAAGTGGTCGATTATATTTTAAAGTGTTTAGGCGAAGGCAGTTAATCTTCTGCCGCCTCAGCTATTTTATAACTTAGTATAACAATAACCCCGAGCACCAACGGAATTGGCGCAGCTATATAACCAAACACGTCTGAGTTAGCGATACTTGCACCCGCTAGATGAGCTACTAAACCAAGCACAAATGCCACCAGCGCAATACATACCACAATTAACTCTGCTTTATTTTGTTTGCCTGTTTTTGCATACATGTTCACTCTCCTAATTAATTCAACGCCATTATTATGCGCTTTCAAAAAGAGTGATTTTTGACCTAAATCAAAAAATAAATTAACAAATTTAATAACACCTTCTAAGCTTGTTTCAGATCATATTTTACGCAACAAACTGGTGAATTTTAATAATTACACCCCATATCTATATATATTGAATAGAAACTTTTTCACCAATCGCGCAATAGGTTTTAACTATCAACTATATAGATATAAACAGTTTTACTAATCTAACTAAAAAAGTAATACTTTACTCAAGTTAACAAACAAACGGTTTTTAAGGAGCAAGTTATGTCACAAGTAAATGCAATTGGTTTAAACAGCGCAAAAAGCGACGATATTGTAAAATCACTTAATACTCTGCTGAGCAGCTACCAAATACAGTATATGAATGCTCGTGGTTTTCACTGGAACATTAAAGGCCGTAACTTTTTTGAATTACACGTTAAGTTTGAAGAAATTTATAATCTGTTACTTTTAAAAGTAGACGAAATTGCAGAGCGCATTTTAACGCTCGATGGCGCGCCATTACATGCATTTTCAGATTACCTTGAAGTCAGTGAAATTAAAGAAGCAAAAGGCATAAGTGATGGTGTTACTGCCGTAGAAAACATATTAGCGGGCTACAGTACACTAATTAAAAAGCAACGAGAAATTTTAAACCAAGCGGGTGATGCAGGCGATGAAGGTACAGCATCATTAATGGGCGACTACATCTCTGAACAAGAAAAACTAGTTTGGATGCTAAAAGCTTATTTAGATTAAATTTAAGCAAAAAACCCTCAATAATGAGGGCGCAAATAGGGATAAATCGTTAAACAGCTGAACGATTCGGTTACAATATTAGCCACCTTCAAATACTAAACAATACCACTATTACCAGTGGTATTGTTTTTGGTTTAAGCGAAAATTAAATTATTTGAATAACCATAGTTAACCACTCAAATAATATAGCCCCATTATTTATTGGGGCTTCATTAACGTAATTAATTAAACAACGCTATTAAAATAGATCTTTTAGTTAGAACTTACTTCTGAATCCAACATAGAAAGTACGGCCGATTGGATCGTATGTACCTGCATCGGTCTCAGTACCAGTGCTAGAACCACTTACACCAGACAGTATTCGTGGTGGCTCTTTGTCAAAGATATTATTTGCACCAGCATAAAACTCAACTGAGTCATTTAGATGGTAACTACCTTGAAAGTCATGGTAAGTTACTGAACCGATACCTACACCACCTGGTGCAATTCCAAAACCACTTAAGAACTGATCATCGAAGTCAGCTGAGCCAATGTATGTCATGCTCCAGTTAAAATCAAAGTCATCAAGGTTGTAACCTAAGTTCCAGTTAGCTTTATGCTCCGAAGCACCAATTTCGCCAGCAAACTCGTCTTTGTCAGCACCTGGAAGTGGGATAGAGTAACCATCCATAAGGTATGTGTAAGCTAGGCGAGTTTTAAATGCTCCTGGCCCAATATCTGCTGAGTAAGTAATAGTTAAATCCACTCCTTCTGTGCCTAAACCACCACTATTTGATACACCACTATCAATAAACTCTAATGAACCTGCGCTGTTGTTACCTGAAGGGCCACTTCGACGAGTTATGAAACTACAGAAGCTATCATCACCTCCACCATAACATTGATCTAATATAAATTGACGAGGTGTAGATACAATTGCATCATCTATTTCAATATCAAAGTAATCAAGAGTGATATCTAGTCCAGAAACCAACTCTTCAGGCGTAAATACAACACCGACAGTTACAGAGTTACCAACTTCTTCTTTCAAATCAGGGTTACCGCGATTGAAGCCACTGATGCCCTGAATATCAGACTGGTTTAACGTGAACACACCGTTCGTAGCGATATTGTTCGCTACACCAGCGTCTGCTCGACAAGCATCACCTAGTGCACCGTCACCACTATTGCCAACACCCGAACAAGGATCTGTTAAACCACTTGGGAATGTTTGTGAAGGAGGTGAAAACAGTTCGTCAATATTTGGAGCACGTGTAGATTGAGCTCGGGTAGCGCGTATACGTAAACTATCCATTACTTCCCAATCAACGCCTACATTCCAACTTTCAGTATTACCTACTGTAGAGTAGTCTGACAAACGAACCGCTGCATTCATTGTCACCGATTCAAGTACTGGAATATTTGCTTCTAAGAAGTACTCTGTCACATCGAAAGACCCTTCAGTTGCAGGGATCGCATTACCCGCATTTAAACCAGCTTGTTGAAGAGCGTCAAACTCACTGCGTGAATACTCTTCACGGTATTCAAAACCCGCAGCGATACCAACCATACCTGCAGGTAGTTCGAACAAATCACCTGAAACAGTACCACCAATGATTTCTTGTTCAACAGAAGTAGAAAGTGAGCTAGGAGCACTTACAAAATCAACTGCGCTCTGTGAAAGTGAATCAAAACCGTAGATATTTACTGGTGCGCAGCTGAAACCACGTGCTGTTGCATCAATACAAATAGCTTCATCAGTGATTCCATCACCGTCTAAATCTTGGCTGTCAATTACAGCTTCTAAGCCTTGGCGAAAACTTTGAACATTTACTAGACCACCAGAAACTTGAGACTCTTTAGTCTTACCGTATACATAATAAGTATCATAGAACCAATCATCGTTTATTTCGCCTTGAAACCCTAAAGCTATTCGGAATGTGTCACGTTCCGCTCGCGCACCACGATTACCAACATCACTTAAACGTTTTGCAAAGAAAATATCTCTAGCGCCATCACCATCAGTGTCTGTCGCAGCATTGTAAATATCATCTGGTACAAATGCATTTCTTAGCATTTCGCCATTCACATTAAATTCAATTGGAACTCTGCCGTTTGCATAAATGTCATCTGAAGCAAATGGAAAAGGCTCTAGCTCAGAAACAGTTGTGCTTGAAGCATATGTACCCTCAAAAAAGAAACTATGCTTGTCTGACAGCTCATAAGAACCATTAGATGCGAAAAGATAACGCTCTGTCGGAATTGCAATTGTGCGTTGTCCACTTCGGTTAAAACCATTTGCACCAACTCCATCAACACCATTGGTGCTGAATGAATCTTGTAAAGTATTATCAGGACTGAATGTGAAGCGAGTATCACCTGCATCAAAACGGCCTTGAGGTGGGAATGATGAAAAAAACGGACTGACTGCTTCGAAGATAGAATTTGGATTCGCTACTGGATCTGCCTCAAAATAAATTCCAGAAAGTTGATCTACTGCAGAACGATCTCGGTCACGAGAAAAAACTGAACCTTGGTCAGAGTAGCCTAAATGAAACATAACCTGACCATTACCATCATTGCTAGACAAGCCAGACGTAAAAGCAAATTGGCGTGATTGATCATCACCCTCACTAGATTCTCCGTATTGACCTTCAAACTCAATACCCTCGAAGTCATCTTTTAGTACAAAGTTAACAACACCCGCAACCGCATCAGAACCATATACTGATGACGCGCCACCAGTCATAATTTCTACACGCTTAATAAATTGACTTGGAATCGTATTCAAATCAACTGCTGTACTGCCTGGTACACCAGACACATAACGACGACCATTAACTAAAACTAAAGTACGATTTGACCCTAAATTACGTAAATCAACGGTTGCAACACCTGCACTGGCAGTTGAGAAGTTAGAATTTGTTCGGCTGATTGCAGGTGAACCAAAAGCAGGATTATCTAGCAGTAAGTTTTGAATGTTTAATGAACCAGAAGCATCTATAGCTTCACCACTAACAACCTGAATAGGTGCAGAAGACATTGCCTCAGCAGAACGAATACGCGAACCAGTTACTTGAACACGCTCGATTTTTTCAATTTCGTCACCTTCAGCGGCAAAGCCTTGAAATGAGAAACCTGCTAAAACGGCGCTACTTAAAGCCATTGCTACTGACGATTTTTTAAAAAATCGGTTACCTCTGTTATCTATTTTTTTCATTGCAATTCCCCTGAATTGTTATTTTTGTAACTATTACGTAAGAGAAGGAAACACTAATTGTTAAAAACCTAAGACTCCATGGGGGTTATTTAATCGGCTTAAAATTTGATGTCGGGGGCATGATTGATGGGATAAAATTTTTTTATTGATAATTATTAATTATTGCTCACATTTTTTTTTAAATAAACGGTCTTTACTTTTATAGACTGTTGGGAGTACATAATTATGAAAGCTTCTTTTAATGCTTTAATTCGAGTAACTACATCTGAATTTTCTAAATTTTTAAATAAAGAAATAAAATTACACAGACATTTTAATTCTCAACTCTTTATTACAGAGAAGCGCTTAGACCAAGTAAATCCTACAAAACATAACGTTTTATTTTATGAACTAGCTGACCTATCTGACCCGACCCAAATTGTTTATTTGACCGAGCTTTCTAAAAAATTGAAGCTAGTTATAATTGCCCAGTCAGCTAAACTGGCAAGTTTTGCTTTTGAAGTAGGTGCTGTAGACTTTTTAACAACAGATAGCACTTCCGCAAGAATAGAAAAGTGCTTTGAAAAGCTAGTTCACCTTTGTCCTTTAGCAAATTTAGCTGAGAAAAGATTTCAGCAAAGCATTAATACTAATAATGACCTAAAATCATCTTCACATATCGTTGTAAAAGATGTAGGGAAAGTAAGGCTTATAGATGTGAAAGACATTATCTGGGTCAATGGAGCTGGTAACTATGTCGAATTGCATTTTAGTAAATGTGACACACCGGTTCTACATCGTGAAACAATGAAAAACATTGAAAAAAAGTTAGAGCCTGAAGGCTTTATACGTATTCATCGTTCAACATTAGTAAGAAAACAAGCTATTTCTGAGCTTATGCCAACAGATAGCGGTGATTATAAAATCAAACTTAAAAACGATATATATCTCAACCTTTCAAGGCGTTATAAAAGCTGTTTAGAGAGTATTATGAGCCCTAGTTAGGAGTCCTCATAATACTCAGTAGTGCAGATGCTTCTAAAAGTAATTACTGAACTAACGCAATAAAAAATGCCATTTCAAGGGCTTTCTCTTCCAAGCTTTTAAAGCGTCCAGATGCGCCACCATGACCTGCATCCATATCAGTTTTAAATACCAAAATATTATTATCTGTTTTGTATTCTCGCATTTTAGCAACCCACTTCATGGGCTCCCAGTACTGCACTTGCGAGTCATGTAGGCCGGTAGTGACTAATATATTAGGGTAATTTTGTGCGCTTATATTGTCATAAGGCGAATACGATTCTATTACATTATAAAACTGTGGATCGTTCGGGTTTCCCCATTCATCGTACTCGTTGGTGGTCAGTGGAATACTCTCGTCCAACATCGTGGTGAGTACATCTAAAAATGGCACATGACACCCTACACCACAATATAACTGTGGAGCTTGATTCAGCACCGCCCCCATAAGCAAGCCACCCGCACTACCACCGGATGCAAATACTTTGCTGCTATCACAGTATTTTTGTTCAACCAGCGCTTTTGTTACGTCGATAAAATCACTAAAACTATTTTGTTTATGTGTTTTTTTACCTTGCTCATACCAATTGCGGCCTAGCATTTCGGAACCACGCACATGTGCAATGACATAAACAAAACCACGGTCAAGTAAGCTGAGCGACGTGCTAGAGAAGCTCGGATCAATGGTGTAACCATAAGCCCCATACCCATATTGAAACAATGGGTTGGTGCCATCTTTTTTAAAACTATCTTTTCGGTATACAACAGAAGCAGGTATTTTGACGCCATCACGCGAAGTAATCATCAGCCGCTCAGACTTATAATCTGTGGCTTTAAAGTCACCTAATACCTTTTGCTGTTTAAGCAATGTTTTTTCACCCGTTATAAGGTCAACATCGTACAAAGAACCTGGAGTGGTTAAGCTTGAGTAATAAATGCGCGCCGTTTTAACATTGGGCTCTGGGTTCATTGCAACAGCAGCGTAATAACAAGGATCGTCAAACTCAAGCGCCATACGCTTGCCTTCTTTGTTTACTACAACAAAACGTGTTTGTCCTTGCTCTCGTTCGCTGAGCACTAAGAAGTCATTAAATAGCTCAACGCCTTCAAGTAATACATGTTCCCTGTGGGCTGTATGCTCTTGCCACTGAGTTTTATCAGCAATAGTCTGCTCGGTTGCAGTCATCAACCTGAAGTTTTTAGCTTGCCAGTTGGTGACAATATAAAATGTGTCGCCTAACTTATCGATATCAAACTCATGGCCCTCTTCTCTTTGCATAAGTGCACTAAATTGACCTTGCGGATTATTGGCATCAAGCACCCATGTGTCGTTGGACTCAGTAGACGCCAAATCAATTATAATTAGCCCTTCATCTCGGCTTTTACCCAACCCCATAAAAAAGCTGCTGTCGTGTTCTTCATATACCAACACATCTTGGCTTTGCGCACTTCCCAGCTCATGCCTAAATACTTGGTACCCTAATAAAGTTTGCAGATCTTTTTTAACATAAAAAACGGTTTTATTGTCGTTTGCCCAAACAACTTGCCCTTCTGTATTTTCAAGCTCATCAGTGAGCATTTCGCCTGTTGATATATTTTTAAAACGAACGTTATAAATACGGCGACCTTCAGTATCTTGTGAATATGCCATAAGCTGCTCATTAGGGCTTAGTGCAACTTCCCCAAGGTCAAAAAATTCAAAACCTTGTGCAAGTTCGTTTACATCTAGCAAAAGGGCTTTATTTTCAGCTTTAATACTTGTGCTACGATAATGACGCGCATATTCATCGTCACCGCGCACTTCAGAGTGATACCAGTATTTTCCATCTTTGACGGGCACGGAATTGTCGTCTTTTACAATACGCGCTTTTAACTCTTCGAATAAGGTATTTTGCAAGGGTTTAATACATGCTAATTGCTCATCGCAATAGTTATTTTCGGCTTGTAAATGTGCGAGTACTTTTTCATTTTTGCGCTCATCATCACGCATCCAATAGTAATGGTCGGTTCTTTTTTTATTATGTGTAGTTAATGTGTGGGGTTGCTTTTCAGCAACAGGGAAATGAGGCAACAAGCTTAAAGAGTAGTCTGAACTAGGCACAAATAAACCAAATTAAAGAAGTAATAATGCTCGCAGTTTATCATAAAAATAAAAAAGCCCACTCAATAGTTGAGTGGGCTTAAAGGCAACCGATTTATTCCTAAACCTGTAATACCTATGGGAAGAAACATGTATTTAACTAATTTATAATTGCAGCCAAGCCATAGCCCAACTTTTACCTATCCCTGGTTCAAATATTGACTGCTTATCCTTTGCCTTTCGACAAAACTCATTAAAAGGCCAAGGCCTACATTGATATATGCACCCATCTTTTGGCTGTAATACTTTAGTACCCGCGTTATAGCGCTCGCTATGTTCAGGGTAAACATACTCATAAGGTTGCGAACTTACTTCACGCTCGTCGCATTTCGCAATACAATGAAAATCAATATGTGCTTTGTATATACCGCTACTTTGCAATGCAAAGATTTTATTATTCCGATAAGCGACGATTAAACCGTGTTCAGTCATTTTTCCTGCACTAACCAAAGGAATATGAACATTAATGTATTCTGCTATCAAACGCGGCCAAGCGTGAGGCTCCCCTTGTTCAAATGAAGTAATTTTAAAATCAAACGATAAGCTAATTAGCTCTCCTTGCATGTCATAAAAAGTTACTTTCACCACATCACCAATAAATAATTGAGTGTGATGATTTAAGCAACCAATTGTTGACCATTCCCCGCAGGCCAACGACGTATGCATAAACACGGCTACACCTTAAGAGTGATATAGTTTATTCATTATGAATAAACAACAAGCACCAATAACAAGTAATACTGCAAACCATTCACTTGCCAAGGAAGTGCTAATTATAAGTACCCACTCCCTAACAATCAAACAAAAGAATGTAACCGAGATTTAAAACCAGTAATTAAGAATCACTTTAAAAGCTAAATTTATCCAAATAAGTACTGTAAAGGCTCTTGCCCCCAAGTAAATGCGAGTATAAGCAGTAAGCCTGCAAATATAGCCCACGCGAGCCAAGGCGACTTAGTTACGGAGCTTTGTACACCGTTTGATTTTGATGCTTTTTCTCCAGTAATCATTGCTTTTACTAAAGGCTTACCTTTAATTTTGTACACAACAATTGCCGCTAAATGCAAGCCTATTGCATACAGTAATATGTCA
Organism: Pseudoalteromonas sp. PSi26; assembly: GCF_054960575.1. Lineage (NCBI taxonomy): Bacteria > Pseudomonadati > Pseudomonadota > Gammaproteobacteria > Alteromonadales > Pseudoalteromonadaceae > Pseudoalteromonas > Pseudoalteromonas sp. PSi26. The sequence goes on from NZ_JBHNYT010000018.1 coordinate 50,130, forward strand.
AAATTGAGGTGATGCAGCCAATTAGCAAAATCTACCGTATCACTCGATACATATTCAACAAGCGGGCCGTCAGTTAAAATACCGTCACTACTCATCAACCCGGTAATTAATTGCGTTGATATAAGCGTAAAAAAAGCAATAACCATATAGCTACCAGGAGCAGAGTGTCCAATGGTGTCAATCGGTTTTTTAAGCCCCTTTAACACAGCCTTAGGTGAGTGAAACAAACCACTTAATTTTGCTGTTCGGCTACCCACAATCCCCCATACTATTCGCGTAACAATGAGCGCTAAAGTAAAAAACCCGGCAACAAAATGCAGCTCAATCATGCCTTCTTCTACACTAAAATATAAAACGGCAATACTTATGACTAACAGCCAATGAAAACACCGTATAAACCCATCCCATACTTTTATCGTCGTCATTGTGTTTACCCTCAAAAAAACAGTATTATTAAAATGCTCATCAACCTCATAATAAGGTGTCATTATCTGCCATTCTACAAGCCAGCAAGGTAAATGCTATGCAACCAGTTAAAAAAGCGATAATAAAAGGCTTTTTAGATATGCTTCCGCTTTGCTTAGCCGTTATTCCATGGGGAATACTCTGCGGCTCTTTAGCTATTCAAAATGGATTTACAGCTCTTGAAACACAAGCCATGTCGTTACTGGTTTTTGCAGGTTCAGCTCAACTTGTCGCTATTGAACTTATGGCGGGTAACACCCCCTTACTTACCATATTATTCACTACGTTTATAATTAGCTCTCGGCATTTTTTATATGGACTTGCTGTTAGGCATAAAGTCATAGATCAACCAATGCGATGGCGCCTACCTGTTAGCTTTGTATTAACCGATGAATTATTTGCGTTTTCTCATCACCGCAAAGCTTATCGCACAAAAGTGCGTTTAGTTTATGCGCTTAGTGCAGGCTTTAGTTTTTACATCGCATGGAATATATGGACATTAATAGGCATTGTTGCTGGTTCTATGCTTCCTGATTTAACTAATTTAGGACTCGACTTTGCAATTGCAGCTACTTTTATCGCCTTAGTTATTCCAGGTATTAAAAATACCGCCTCTTTGGTGACTGTTATTGTGGCAGGTATTACTGCTACGTGGTTAAAAAGCACAGGGTTTGAATTATGGCTAGTGTGCTCCGCATTATTAGCAATGAGTGCAGGTTATACAACGGCAAGGCTAACAGCGAAAAAGGACAATAAAACATGATGACCACTATTTTACTCATGGCCTGCATTACGTTTTTTACGCGTTATTTATTTTTACACCGTGCATTACCTTTTAAAGTGGGCCCTAAAATGCAGCAATTTTTAAGCTTTAGTGCACCTGCCGTGCTTACCGCTATTTGGGTTCCTATTGTATTTTTGGGTAAAGAAGGCATAAACCTGCATTGGCAAAACCCTTACTTAAGCGCCGCTATTGTAGCCATTATTGTAGCCTATAAAACACATAACATTTATTACACAACACTTGCCGGTATGGGTTTGTTTCTAATTTTAAATTAGGGTTTATTAACCTCTAAAGTTAAGTTTTAGCGGCCTGAGGATTGTTTATTATTTTTCACCTACAAGGATGTGGAATTAGGTAGAAGCAATACGCAAAATTTAGCTCAGGCTATACCAAGGCCGTTAGGTCACATGTCTCGCGTCACGAATAAACTTTATACTTTATGTAAAACCTTTACCGCGTTAAAGTATGCCTAACAACAATAATAAGAAGCCACCATGCAAAAGTTTCATCAATTAAGCGCAACAAGTCTACAGGGCCAACCTATTAACTTTGATGACTTTGAGGGAAAAGTTGTACTCATTGTTAATACTGCAAGTAAATGCGGATTTACCTACCAGTACGCATCTTTACAAGCGCTTCATGAAAAGTACGCCAGTCAAGGACTTGTGATTATAGGATTTCCGTGCAATCAATTTGGCCAACAAGAGCCTGGAGATAGGTCGCAAATAGAGCAAGGGTGCTTGATAAATTACGGAGTCAGCTTTTTAATAACAGACAAAGTTGATGTGAATGGTAAAAATGCACACCCTGTATTTCGATTTTTAAAGTCAGCATTACCGGGATTTTTAACTCGAAAAATAAAATGGAATTTCACTAAGTTTTTAATTGCAGCCGATGGCACGCCAATTAAGCGCTATGCCCCTTTTACTAAGCCAGAAAAGATAGAGCTCACTATACAAAAAGCATTAAGTAAGGCAAAAAGCACGCAGTAAAAAGTAATAAAGAGGCACATAGCCTCTTTATTGCCAATGTAACAGCCGATTAAGCGCACTTTTTTGTGCACTTAGCCGCCGTTATTAATTGGTATTGTATTTATACTAGTGCGATTTAATCGATGTAATCGCTTAAGTCATCTTCGCCTAGATTTTTACGCAAGCGTTTTTGCTCAAGGTAGTCTTCCAACTTTTTCTTAACCTTTTGCTTGTTTTTATCGTGTTGATTACGACCGACCATTTCGTATTCGTCTTCAACAAAATCATCATCTAGCGCATCGTAACTAAATGTCTTACCCACAACCCACTCCATAAAGTGTTTGAGACCAATTACGCTTTATTTAATGTAATTGGTGAATTAAAAAATTTAACACCAATATGCTGTGCAAATTAGCATCAAAGTAAAGCCACAAAGCCATAGTAAATAGTCTTCATGTCATTAATGTGAATAAATAGCGCTAAATTGCAATTGTGGAAAGTGAGAGTTTTTTATCGTATCGATAAAAATTTTTTATAAATTTATATTCGTTGGTGAATTTCACCAAAATATAGTCTAATAATAAAAATAAAACAGACCTTTAACCCCAGTAAAAAACACAAACCATTGCTTTTATTGATAAAAAAATAGTGGCACCAAACTTGTTATTAGTTATTTGTTATCAACAAAAAATAGAGTCATCACATGAAAAAATTACTATTAGTTAGCGCATTAATCTGTACACCTGTTGCTATGGCAAACAACGATAATGATTCAACAATTTCATTTAGCAACGATCAATGCGACGTAGAGTTTAAAAATGACGTTCGCATCAAGCCAAACGAACTAGAAATTTTTACAGCAAAAAACCAAGCTATGCAATTCAACAGCAATGGCGATTTAATGGTAAACGGTGAGTTTGTAGCGCTTAATAACTCACAACGCCAAGCTCTTACTCAATACTCTGATAGCTTACGTATACAGCTACCCGAAGTCGCTAATATTGCATTAGACGGCGTAAAAATCGCCGGTGTTGCTTTGGAAGAAGTCGGTAATGCTTTTAACATTAATGGCTTAGACGATATGTCATCATTAATGGACGATATACGCTTAGAAGTAGAAAACACGTTTTATAAAGAAGGCACCTTTGTTATGGGCCAGCAAAGTTTTAACCAATTTGGTGAAAACTTTGAGCATCAGTTTGAAAAACAAATAGAAACAGCCGTTGAATCAGCAGTCATGCAATCTATGGGTAGTATACTGGTCGCGCTTGGATCGGAGTTATTAGGTTCTGGCGGCGATATGGATGCATTCGAAGAACGCATGGAAAATATGGGCGCACAAATTGAAGAGAAAGTAGAGTTACACGCGAACAATTTAGAGCAACGAGCTAATTCTTTATGCGGTAATTTTGCTGAAATTGCAAAACAAGAAGAGCAGCTAGTAACGTTAGTTCCTGAGCTAGAAGGTTATCAATTATTTACCTTTAAACACGTTAAATAACCCGCAATTAACTCACTATATTTAACATCCCTTCAGCAGCATTTTATTTTATTGAATGCTGCTTTTTTGTATCTGTTCTGTCTCTTTTTTTCTCGTTCATGTTGTTCGGCTAAGAATAAGGGTCATTGGTCTAGTTATTACTTGCCTAAGTAAACAACTTTTTGGCTTTATACAAACATAGACTGCGTTCGTTATTTATCGTTATAAATAATAAAGATAAAAGCAGCGTTTTATGGACATAAATTTAACTCATATGCCCCCCTATTTTTGATAACACTAAAGATTTAATCATCCAATTTTTAGTGGCTAAGCAAGACTAAAATATTCAACAAGCAATTTGCTTCAAAATTTATGCCCTTAGCAAAAAGCTGAGAGGCTCCATCCCCAGTTAGACACCTTTAAACGTAACTAACACTAAAGCGCCTGCCTCATAGCAGGCGATTTTTATTGCACTAAGCATAACTACTAGCTGCTATAAAAAAACCACAAAAATAACAATTAAAAACCAAAATAAAATAATCTGAATAATTACCCATTTAAAACAATCGAATATGCATAAATAAAAAACAAAAATAGTAAAAACACATTTAAAACAACAAACTAATAAATAACCGAGTAAAATAAAAATTAAAAAACAGAAAAAACACAATTAAACATTTGATTAACAATCACCACTTCAGATAAAAATAACTAATGCCTCACAGGTAATTTTTATCGTTTTATTTTTGTACACTTTGCATGCAAAATGCGCATGTTTTCAACAGACCTAAACCGGAGCCAAGTGATGAACCCTATAAATACATTAAACCAAACAGCAAACACACAAATTGCAGTTAAACCAACCAACCGAAAAGCAAAAATGCTAGCTAGACTTAATACGCTTGGAAAAAAATTAGCACTTGGCGGCGCAGCGCAATATAAATAATCACCCAACCATGGTTATTTATTCGGTGCAGCAAACACCCAACCACTAAAAAGTCTCTTTTTTAGCTCCCACAGTTTGCTGCAACCTCTTTATTTTATTAATAATTGCCTTATTTTCCCCTAATTTATAAAAAAACACGTATTTACGTCTATTTTTTAGGCAAACAGACATTTTGCTATTTACACACCCCCATCTCCTAAGTATTATTCTGCGTCACGGAGAGATGGCAGAGTGGTCGAATGCACCGGTCTTGAAAACCGGCATAGGTTTGTAGCCTATCTAGGGTTCAAATCCCTATCTCTCCACCATATTTTAGTTGGTGGTTTTTTATATCATCAATACAACCGGTTATGCGTTGGAGAGGTGTCCGAGTGGCCGAAGGAGCTCCCCTGCTAAGGGAGTATAGAGTTTGTAGCTCTATCGAGGGTTCGAATCCCTCCCTCTCCACCATATACTAGATATAAACCACTTAATTGTGGTTTTTTTGTGCCTGAATTTTAACTCCGTTAAAAACTGGGAGGGTGAGAACTCTCGACAGGGTTCGATAAAGTGTCGGGAACAGTTTAGGCCGCGGCAAGCGTCGCGCAGCGATTGATTACATGGATGTAAGCAAGTCTATCCCTCCCTCTCCACCATATACTAGATATAAACCACTTAATTGTGGTTTTTTTGTGCCTAAAATTTATAAAAATTAAACAAATTGTAACCCGCTATGACTTAGTGCATTATTACTAAAACGATAGCCACTTTAGGTTTGCTATGAACAGGTTCATATTGTTAATTACATGCACAGCGCTACCTTTTTTTTCTTTTTCTCAAAATACAACGGTATTTAAGTGTGTAATTAAAGGTGTTCCTACCTTTAGCCAAACACCTTGCTCAAAAGATGCCGAACAGATCACACTAAAAGAAATCAATATAATTGAAGCCTATAAAAGCCCCACTCAAGCAAATAATGTTACAGATAGTTCAGTAGACAATTTTTTAGAAGTTCAGCAAATAGAACGTGAAATAAGCAAGCTACAATTAACACTTAAACAAACAGAAAAAACCTACCAAGAGCAAATAAAGCAAGCCAGCTATGTTACACAAGATCAGGCTAACCGGTTAGGCGCCTCTTCTATTGCTGACGCCATTGCTAAAAAAACAGCGCCAATTACCAGCGCATATGAATCAAAAGTTACGCGTACACAACAACAAATAGATGCTTTACGTCAACGAAAGCAGTTGCTTAGTCAAATTCCTTAAGCGCTTGCTTTATGGTATTGATAAGCGCGTTTACATCTTCTTCCGTTGTATAAATATGCGGTGAGACTCGTATTCCGTATTTGCGCTCGTCAACACTCATGTTTGCTTTTCCCAGCGCTGCTAATATTTGCTGCTGTTTATTCTTAAAAAACATAATAACGGTACCACTACATTGATTGCTTTGTATTGGTGATACAACAAATTCACTTAAATGCTGATGAATATTCGAAATCATCGCGAGATTATGCTCTCTTACCTTTCTAACTGTTAGATCTGCAAAGTAATTTATACTATTTACAGCAATCACATACGGGGCTATAGAAGGGGTGCCTCCCCAAAATCTCAGCGCGCTGTGATGATAACAAAAATGGTTAATATTAAACTCAAAGGGGTCTTCATGAGAAAACCACCCCACATCTTTTGGCTTACACTGCTCCAGCTGGTTTTGATTAACCCATAAATAGGCTGCACCTGGCCCGCCGCACAACCATTTAACACTTGAGCCAATCATGAAATCGGCATCAAGCGTTGTTAAATCCAAAGGCAAAACTCCAGCAGATTGCGCTACATCAATTATTGAAAGGCTATTAGTCATCTTAGTGCGTAATACAATATCGCTTATCGGTGCTTGAACACCCGTATTTGAATAAACATGACTTACAAACACCATATCTATATCGGATGTTAAATAACGCTCCCATACAGCTATATCGCTTAGATTTTCTTCTTCAGGGATAAACATTATTTCTGCACAAGGCGGTAACGCCTTTTGCATTACAAACCCCATACTTGGAAAGTCGCTTTGTGCCATAAGCACTTTGCAGCGTGCTTGTTGTAATTGAGGGTGCGACATAACTAACTTAGTTAAACCGCTTGATAAGTTAACTTGCGGGCAAAATTGTGAACTTGGCGAATTAAATAACTTACCTAGTGCAGAAGTAAACGCATCTATTTGAGGTAACCATTGTTGCCATGGCTCTTTATTTGAATCTTGCCATGGTGATAGGTAATGCTCTGTAAAGTACTGTTGAGAACTTTTTAATGGTCTGCCGACGGAGTGGCTTAAAAAGTAGCAACCTTCAGGTATACAAAAATCATTTTTAAGCATATTACTTCACCCACTCTTTTAATGAATTGAGATCATCAAACCGCGTTTTTATATCGTCCCTTTTTGCCGCTGCGCGTCTATCCCTCAACTTTTCTAACGAATCGAGTAATACATGAAGTGGCGGTCCACTTGCCGTTACTTTACTTAAATGTTGCTCTTGCATCTGCTTTGACGGTTGCGCAATAAATTTTTCTACCAATTGGTTATGATGTCCGATTGCTGTGTCACCATGTAACTTACATACTTGCATAAATAGCTTTCCATGTGATTTAAACCAGTTGCTATTTTTATATTGCTGCGCTTGTAAAAAATCGTCCATAAAGCTTTGTATTCGCATTGACTCTCTTAATATTTGCTGATCTTCTGGCATCATATACAAAAACTTATCCACCAGCATTTGTGAGTAGCTTGGCTCATTTGCACTACAAAGACCAAGCAACATATCAATTACGTTAATTCCGGCAAAATCGCCTGCGTTTGCACCTCGATAAATCTCTTTACCAACACGGTATGGCTTGTAGTAAGGGCGAACACAGTTAAAAAAACGATCTGTATCTAATTGTGTGTAAAGTGCATTGTTAGATTCAATTACATTAATGAGCGCGTACTTTGCAGCCTTTAGTAATTCACCACACAAAGGGTGTGAAATACCTAGTGGTACTATTTTTAATAAGGCATCACTTGCTCGCTTGTAGGCTAAAATACCTTGAGTGTTATAATCTAAAAAAAGTTTTTCATCAGGTAAATTAGTAAAGCGCTTATAGGTGCCATTAACAGCTTTATTGTGGGTGGTTAAATGCGCGGTAGCAAACCGCGGTGTTACACCAATCGACGCACCAATATGCATTGCCAATGCCGATGCCTCTACCAAAGGTGAAGTAGTTTCTCTACTGGGCTCAGTTATTTCATGGCGGCGACATGCAGCCATAAATAACCCAACATTGCCTAATAAATCAAATGCACGATCAAACCCTTGATCGGTATTTCCTTCGGCTAACAAGTGTGAAATTAATACATTGCCTTGCCTTTTTAATTGCTGCTTTAATTTCTCACCAACACCTTCAACATTTGCTTTATCGAATTGCTGCCAATAAAGCTGCTCTAATTCTGTATTTATCTCTACAAATTCAGTGCGTATCCAATCATCAAATGTGGCCGTATGTGTATTCATTATTTTGCTCTATTATTTTTATATTTAAATGCTAACAGAGTCGTGCGAGCGTAAATCGTCAAAAAAATGTATAAAAAAGCCTATACTTAGGGGAAATCACTAAAAAAAACAAAAGTAGTTACCAAAATATGTTAGATAAAAAAGATCAGCAAATACTAATTACTCTGCAAGCAAACGCCAGAATATCGGTGTCTGACCTCGCAAATACAATTAGCCTATCTGATACTCCCTGTTTAAGACGGATTAAAAAACTAGAAAAAGAACATATTATTACGGGCTATCACGCTGCAATAAATCCTAAAGCGCTTGATCTCAATGTATTGGTGTATGCTTTTATTAGGTTAAATCAAAATTCAGTTAGCGCGGCAGATCAATTTGAACAATCCGTAGAAAAACTTTCTCATGTATTAGAGTGCAGTGTAATATCAGGTAGTTATGATTATTTATTGAAAATTATTGCCAACGATCTTGAAAGCTATGAACAATTTGTTAAGCATCAGCTAGGTGGCTTAAGCTGTATCGCTAACATAGAGTCAACGGTGGTACTTAAGCAATCATTTACTAAAAAGCAGCTTCCGTTGTAATAGTGCTGCAAATAAAGTGTTGTTAGCTATACTAATATTTTAAAAACCAAAACATAAATATATGGATATTATGTGAAAATATTCGCCTCAAACTCTCAATCAATTATTTTCTACATATTATTTGCCCTCGCTTACTATTTACTGGGTGTTGGGCTTACTGCGTTTGCATTTAACTCGCAAATAGTCCCTATCTGGCTACCGGCAGGTATTGCTTTAGTTGGTTGCTATATATGGTGGTGGCGTTTTATACCCCCTTTATTTGCAGCAGCGATTTTATTTAACTTAACCATATTTGACCACTCGGCACATGAATTAATGCTCGTGGGAAACACGTTTAACCAAGCCATGTACATTGCCTTTGGCGTGATCCTTCAAGCTATGACAGGCGCTGCGCTATTAAAGTATTGGCTGGGAAATCCTCTCTACTTTAGCAAACGTAAAAATATTGCTTACTTTATTGCTGTAGTCGCTGTTTTAGTAAGCTTAATTTCGTCAAATATTGGTGTATATGCCTTAAGTCACTTTAACCCACTCTACAACGTAAACAACCATTGGCAACACGTCACTTATTGGTGGTTTGGGGATATCCTTGGAGTACTCATTGCTTCTCCTTTTCTATTGTCGTTACTGCCCAAAGCATCAGGGCAACGCAAAGTCTTTGCCTTTGAAACCATTGCTGTGTGCTCTATTTTGTTTATATCTGTAGCACTTACGGCAAAACTTTATGAGCGTGAAAATAGCAAAAACACAATTAAAATTGCAGAGCGAGAAGTTGAAGTTATTGAAAACAGTTTATACAGGTATATAAATCAAAGTATTATCGCCGTGCAAAGCTTAGCAAGCCAAGTACAATCATCACCTGAGTTTAATGAGCAAGACTTTTACGCGTCAGCAAATAAGCTACTAGAAAAACATTCATTTATTAAAGCATTGTCTTGGAATGTACAAATAACACAAGCGCAGCGCCAAACACTAAGCAATATAATGTCAACAATTTATCGGCAAAATATAAACATTGTTGGTGATCCTCTCGAAGATGATGACCCTCTAGTAGTCGTTAAATACATAGCACCCTTAAAAAGTAACCAAAATGCTATTGGCTTTAATGTATATTCAAACCCAGATAGAAAAGCATCTTTGCAAAATCCAGCTATCAAATATTTACCTATCAGTACTAAAATCATTCAATTAGTCCAAACAAAAACGCCAACACCCGCCTATCTACTATTTGCGCCTGTTTATGGTCAAAATGAAAATATAAAGGGTTATGCCACCGGTGTATTTTTGGCGCATAAAATTATTGAACAAGCTATTACACAACAGCAATTTGAAATGTTTTCTATTGATGTGTTTGAAGATGAAAATAAACCCGCTTTTTACAGTAACGACTCTCAAAACTTTAAGCAAGCAACCCAAAGCCAGTTAATGTCATTCAATATTAACTTTGGAGGGCAACAATGGATAATAAAATTAGCACTTAAAGAAAACTACGTTTCTCAGCAAAACATTGAAATGTCTTTATTTTTACTTATGCTGCAAACCGCTGTGTGTTTACTTATTATTGTAGTGTTAATGCTATTTAACCAGCAGCAACTAGAGCTTAGCCGCCAAGTTGCAGAACGAACAAGCTCGCTTGTAAAAGCCAAAAAACAGTCTGACTTAGCCAATAGCGCTAAAAGCCAATTTTTAGCTAATATGAGTCACGAAATACGCACCCCATTAAATGCCATTATTGGCCTATCGTCACTTGCAAAAAAAGGTGATGATGCTCAAAAACTGTTCAGCTACATTAAAAAAATTTATTCCTCTTCAAACAGCCTATTAAACCTAATAAACGACATTCTTGATATTTCAAAAATAGAGTCACAACATTTAATACTAGAGTCCATTGCATTTGACCCAAAGGCGCTAATAAAGCGCATTGACACTATGTTTGAGCAAAGTGCGAAAAATAAAAACATTGAGTGGATGGTCAAATGTAATTTACCTGTTGATACCTGGTTTGTAGGCGATGCAATGCGCATAGAACAAGTACTACTTAACTTATGTAGTAATGCGATTAAATTTACTAACGAAGGAAGCGTTACGCTCGATATAGATACAGAGTTTGTGTCTGCCAATAAGGTAAAACTAAGCATTGCAGTATCAGATACTGGCATAGGTATTGAAAAAAACCAACACAACACCTTATTTAACGCGTTTACCCAAGCTGACAGCTCAACCTCACGAAAATTTGGTGGTACTGGCCTTGGTTTAACAATAGCTAAAGAATTATGTTTGCTAATGGGGGGAACACTTAATTTAAAAAGCGAGTTGGGTGAAGGGTCAACCTTTACGTTTGCCGTTAACTTAACAACAACAGAGCCTGATATAGAGCCAGAAGCCATATCAAAAGATATTGATATTACGTCTTTAAATATTTTGGTCGCAGAAGACAATCCTGTGAATCAAATGGTAATAAAAGCGATGTTGGGATCTTTAGGTATCATTCCTCACTTGGTTGAAAATGGTGAAGAGGCTGTAAATATAATCAAAGAACAACATTTTGATTTAGTACTAATGGATTGCCAGATGCCTGTTATGGATGGCTATAAAGCAACAGAATTAGTTCGAGCGTTTAAATCGCAACATACATTACCCATCATTGCGCTAACAGCAGATGCCATGCCAGAAGATAAAATTAAAGCTAAAAAAGCAGGCTTTAACGAACATTTAGCAAAACCCATAGAACTTGCAAAACTGACCGAGTGCTTGAGTCAGTTTGTAAAAACAGTTACTAAATAGCACCCAAAAAATTGTTACCATCACGCTACGTGACTGAGTTATTATGTTTTCGCGTGGCGTATAATCACACAATTAGCCTAATCGCATCGTGAAACACCGCTTTAATAAGTGACTATTAAAAGCTCTGAAAAAATAAATTGAAGCTTAGAAGTAAAATAAGTGCCAATGGAATTACAAATTAGAGCCACAATTAAGCACTCAATATTTACAAGGTCGACATCATGAAAAGCTTTTCTCATCGATGGTTTAAAAATATTAATGAAATAGACCAAGCGCAATGGCATGCTTTTTTTGGTGATGAACCTTTTACTCAACATACCTTTTTATACACCTTAGAGCAAAGCCAATGTGTAACACAGCAAAGTGGCTGGCAGCCCTATCATTTAGCTGTATATGAAGGGAGTAACTTAATTGCGCTTGCACCTGGTTATGTAAAAAGCCATTCTTATGGTGAGTATGTATTTGATTGGGCATGGGCTGAAGCATATGAAAAAAATGGTTTGCATTACTATCCTAAATGGCTATCAGGTGTGCCATTTAGCCCAATTGAAGGTAAACGTATTGCCATTCATCATACAAACCACACCGCCGTATACAACTATATTACAGAGCAACTCTGCACACATAGCATTGAGCAAGGATGGTCTGGTTGGCATATAAACTTTTGCGATCAAACACAAGCAACATTACTCACTAAGCAGCACGCGATGCTCAGAGAGGGCGTTCAATTTCAATGGTTTAATAAAGGGTTTGATACTTTTGACGACTTTTTATCAACGCTAAACTCGCGTAAACGTAGATCGCTAAAAAAAGAACGCGCTAAAATAATACACCAAAATATTGCTATTGAATGGCTAAAGGGTTCAGATATCACACCTGAAATAATGCAGCTGTTTTGCGAATTTTATCAGCGCACCTATCTAAAACGTTCAGGGCATTTAGGCTATCTAAACAGTGAATTTTTTACCCTTTTGCATGCACTTATGGCATCGCAGCTGGTTATTATGCTTGCCAAAAAAGACGGTCAAGTCATCGCTGCAACACTCAGTTTAATTGGTGAAAACACACTTTACGGCAGGTACTGGGGGGCAAGCGAAAATATTGACGCACTTCACTTTGAGCTATGTTATTACCAAGGTATAGAGTTTGCCATTAAACATAAACTCGGCTGCTTTCATTCAGGTGCACAAGGGGAGCATAAAATAGCGAGGGGGTTTGAACCCGTTACTACTTTTTCAGCCCACCATATTGTTAACAATGTATTTAGCAGTGCTATTGAGGATTACCTGTCTCGAGAGCGCCAGCATATTGCACTTTACAAAGCACATTGCACATCGTTATTGCCGTTTAAAAACGAGTAACTGGTTATTAGCAGGCATAGCATGATCGCTCATAAGCGAAAGCCCTGCTTGCTTGGCCAATAATAAAACAGCTTCAAAATCTCTTATACCACTTAAATGATCTCGCTCAGTTAAAAAGGCGCAAAACTCTTGATTACTTTGGCTAGTGTACTCACCTTTGTACTTAAAAGGACCATAAATACACACAATCCCCTCATCATTTAAGTGACGTTTAACCCCGTCAAAAAAACGTTCAACTAATAACCAACTTACAATATGAAATGTATTCGCAGTATATATTGCATCTACTTTTTCGATAGGCCAAGGCTGGTTTAAATCAAGCTCAATAGGGGCATGTAAATTAGCTAAATTCACTTCACTATGCCATAGCCTAATACCTTCATGATTAATGACACGATCACTTGTATACCATTGTAGATAAGGTAATTTTTCAGCAAAAAACACACTATGCTGACCTGTTCCAGAACCAACTTCTAATACTGTTTTAACGTTTTTTAACGCGCTGTTTAAATGCTCTAAAATAGGGCCTTTATTGTTTTCACATGCTTGTGAAAATGGCTTTGTCATTGAGTGCACCAAAATTGTGGATATTTGCACAATAGTAAAGCAAATTTGTAATATGTTGTCGTGACTAATTATGTTTTATTTATTAAGTTAATTATAATCATGTAGTTAGATATAGCAGGCTTGATTGGTATGTATTATGCAGCAACATAATTGACCCATTTAAGGGTTAATTAACTAATCACAAAAGGATAAAATTATGCACATGCCTCCCTATACCGCTGTTGATGCAGCAGTAGCTATCACCGAAAAAAGTACCGATGATCACAGTGAAACCCTTGATATGAGAGCAACAGTAATTGATTTACTTTCTCATCCAAAACATAATCAAAAGGCGATCACTAAACATGAGACAGACCAGATATTTATTCTCGGCTATAATTAAAATTCACGCCGTAGATAATTTTTATAATAACTATTTACACTGAAACCGATTGAATGTAATGATAACTATTATCATTAGTTGGATCGGTTTTTTTATGTCTTCAAATCACGCCTTACATAACTATCAACAAACTCTTGCATTTAATTGCAAAAGGCCAGGTCTGCATGCTCCAATGCTTGTCGCTCATTATATAGACGCACACACAATGAAATTATAAATAAAATGTGCGACCCTCTTACTCATAATGCAATTCGCAAACAATGCCTACACCAGCTACACAAACCATTACTTGCATTAAAGCGTTTCTACATAAGCCACAATAGTCGTGCTAAATTTTTATTACTTGAGCGTGAAGCTCGTATTCTTAGTCACGAATTCAACCCTTTTTAAGGAGCAGATCAATGAGCAACTTTAGAACAGAATCAGACAGTATGGGCGGGTTACAAGTACCTGTTAACGCTTTATATCAAGCGCAAACGCAGCGCGCTGTTAATAACTTTGCTATTAGCTCCCTTACTATGCCAGCGCAATTTATAAAAGCACTGGCATATATAAAACAAGCTGCAGCACAAAGTAACTATGAGCTAGGGCATCTTGATAAAACCAAGGCAACCGCAATAGAGCATGCTTGCCAAGCGATTATTAATGGTGAGCATTCTGATCAGTTTCCTGTTGATGTCTTTCAAACTGGCTCAGGAACTAGCTCTAATATGAACGCCAATGAAGTAATAGCAACACTTGCCAGTACTCAACAGGAGCCTGTACATCCCAATGATGATGTAAATATGGGGCAAAGCTCAAACGATGTAATCCCTACAGCTATCGCACTAAGCAGTGCTTTCGCGGTAAAAAAATCATTACTGCCCGCCCTTGAGAAGTTATCGCAACATTTAGAGAATAAAAAGAGCGAGATAGGCGCTATTGTTAAAACTGGTCGCACCCACTTAATGGACGCGATGCCTGTTACATTCGAGCAAACTCTTAATGCATGGCAATCTCAAATTAATCATGCTACTACGGGCATTGACCGTTCACTCGAACGGGTATGTGAGCTTGCACAAGGCGGCACAGCTGTTGGTACAGGTATTAATGCCGACCCAAAGTTTGCTGATGTATTTAGCAAGAACCTGACTAAAAATGTAGGTATACAGTTTTCGCCAAGCAATAACTTTTTTTACAATATTGGGTCGCAAGATGCCATTGTTGCACTATCTGGGCAATTAAAAGTACTTGCTGTAGCACAAATGAAAATAGCGAACGACCTACGCTGGATGAACTCAGGCCCTCTTGCAGGATTAGGCGAAATAGAACTTGAAGCCCTACAACCAGGCTCATCCATTATGCCGGGGAAAGTAAACCCCGTTATACCAGAAGCCGCTGCCATGGTTAGCGCACAAGTGATTGGTAATGACGCCACAATTACTGTTGCAGGCCAATCTGGTAACTTTGAACTAAATGTGATGCTGCCTGTTATCGCCTATAATATTTTGCAAAGCATAGAGCTACTAGCAAACAGCGCCCAAGCATTAGCAGAAAAAGCTATCGCCACATTTGTCGTCAATCAAGCTAACATTGACCGCGCGCTTGCTAAAAACCCTATTTTAGTGACTGCACTTAACCCGGTGATCGGTTACGAAAAAGCAGCAAAAATAGCGAAACAAGCCTATAAAGAAGCCCGTCCTATTATTGATGTTGCCGAACAAGAAACTGACTTACCACGTGAAGAGCTCGAAAAACTGCTCAACCCGACTAAGCTCACACAAGGTGGCTTGTAGTTTTTAAAAAGCTTTAAATACGGCTTTAATTACTTGATTATAGAGTTTTTATTGCCGTAAAAAATGCACCGTGTATGATAGTGATGAATTATTCATCACTATCAAGGTATCCTATGCGCCCTGTATTATTAGCTCTTGTTTTACCCCTTTGTTTAAGTGCGTGTTTAGATAAAACACCAGCAGAAAAAGAGTCACTAACCACTGCTGAAGCAATAAAACCACAACAACAGACACTAAAAGAAACCACTCAAACAAAAAGTGACGTTGACGCACTTTCAAACTCAAGTGTAGAAGCGGTATCAGTTGAAGATATTACAACAGCTAAAGCCCAGTTAAACACGCTTATTGCTGACACCAGCTGCGATACTAGTATGCAATGTAAAGTTATTGCAGTAGGTAGTCGTGCATGCGGTGGCCCTAGTAGCTTTGAAGTTTATTCAACTAAAACAGCAAAAGACGAGCAAGTAAAAACACTGAGCAAAACAATCACCGAGCTGGAAAGTAATTTTAATGCGCAAAAAGGAATGATGAGTATTTGTCAGCATTTAACAACACCAGGCACTCAGTGTGTTGAAAATAAATGTGTTAAACTTGAAGGCTCAGCGGTAAGTGTATTTTAAGGATAACAATATGAGTGGTTTAACATTGACAGTTAAATTATCAATTTTTAGTGTTGCTGCTAGCATTTTTTTACTCAGCGGTTGCTCAACAACAGCATCTGTAAATAGCGATCAAGGGCAGAGCTTGTCGGCTTTAAATAGCCAACTTGCCAATATTGTTGATAACAATGGCTGTACAGCAAGCTTTCAGTGTAAGGTACTTGAAGTAGGAGCGCGAGCATGTGGCGGGCCGAGCAAATATGCTGTTTATTCAACGCTAAATACCCCGCAAGAGCAAGCAGAAAGCATTGCAAAGAAAATCACCGAACAAGAAAAAAGTCAAAATGAGCAACAATCACTAACTGATTGCTTACCGGTTATTGAAGTACAATCGCTGTGTATTAACCAGCAATGCCAATCAATCGATATTAAGTAATATATAAAGTGTTAAGGGGTATTTCAGCGTTAACTTAAGTACGGAATAAGCGCTGAAATAACCACGACCAACAGCACGCATATCCCTGCTTTAAGTATGTACTTCATTGGCATGGTTTTTAGTACCCAGTATGCATATATAAAACGCACAAAATAACTTGCTGCAGTACCAAATAAAGCAAAAATAATTAGGTAAGTAATCAGTATAATATTCAAAGCAGTACTTCTTTATAGTTGTTACCTTTAGTGTAAGGGCTTAATACAAAGAACGCAAAAGCACTGCTTTTCAATTCATTAGCTTTTAATAAAAAATTTAAAAGCACATTGAAATAGCGATCTATTTGATCTTATTTTTTAGCTAAAATAACTGCCTAACATGCTTTTATATGCCAGGATTTAGGTCAACTACTTAGCTTTTTTAGTATGCGCAATTAAAAGCTCTGCTACTTGTTGTTTTACCGCGCGCTTATCTTCGCTTGGTACATCAAAGCGGCTCGCTAGTTGCGCTATCTCATCATCATTCAAATTGAACGATAATCGCTGACGAGTTTTTTTTGACTTTACATCTAAGCCAAGTATTTTGCGGATCATATCTGATGGCGTGAGCTCTTGGTCAATTGCTTGCTTTTTTATTTGCTTTTGAACATCGCTACTTAAATCAAATGCCATTTGTGTAGCACGCACGGCCTGCTCTTGGCGTAACCACTTATCTTTAGCATCACTCACTTTGCGTCTCCAGGAAATAAATCCACAATATCGGTAATTGGACGCGTAAGTGTTAATGACACTTCGGTTTCGCCGCCATCCCAAATTTCAATATTTAGACTATGCCCCTCATCTGGCGATGCTAAACATATCATTTCACAGGGCTCGCCACCGTCTTGCTCATAGCGAGGTAGGCTTTGACCACGAAAGTCTTTATTATGAAAATAACAAACAAACGGCGATTCAGTTTGTTGGTAACTTTTAGCCAAAAACTGCATAAAACGCTCAGGAGTATTTTTAACTGCAATATGCGTTAACGACTCTTCATCAAAAATACGAGCAAATTCATCTAAGGTGAAAATATCATCTACTTCATCTCGTTGAACTTTTATCGAAAAATTAGCCCATTGCTCGCCGTCTTCTTGTGCTATTTGTAAAAACACAACTTGACCACTGTTTGTCTCAAGTACAAACTCAGTATCACTACTGTGCTGATATTGATAAGTTTGCACATCAATAACACGCAATGTTTGTCCTTTTAACCACGAAGGATAAGCAAACGAATCTATAACGGTAAACATGTCACCTTTTTTAAGCTCACTTGCATGGTTAAGCTGACGTTCTGGCTCTTTTTTAGATTTGAAAAAATTAAACATAATAAAGCATCCCTTAAGCAAAAAAGGTAACTAAGCGACGCTTAATTACCTTTTATTATAAATGTACGAACTATTAGCCGTTTTGCTTGGCTTTAATGCGCGCTAAAATATCGGCACTTTTTGGGCTTGTGTCGCCAATACCCGCTTCAGCCATTTTTGCTTTTAAATCGTCGCCATTAACTTCTGACTCAAGCTCTTTTGCAGCACCTAACTGATCGCTACGGTCTTGTTGACGCTGTTTAATACGCTCTAGTGATTGTCGAGCCGAGGTCATCGACGAGCTATTCGTATTAAGCGTGCTGTTAACAGCCATTGTTGCTTGCTGTACGCTTTCTGTGGTTTTAACCATAGTAAGCTGACGTTGATTTTCTTTAATCGACTTTTCAGCGTCTTTAACTTGCTGCTTAAGCGTTACAATGTGGTTGCTAAAACCTGCTAATACTTGCTCGTTTTCAGCTTTTTCAGCTTCAAAGTCACCAATTTTTTCTGCAATTTCTAATGCTAAGGCTTCGTTACCTTTTTCAAGTGCTTGGCCTGCATACGCTTCGTGTTCAGCAATTGATGCATCTACAGCGCTAATTTTTCGCTTAGTTTGCATTTCTTTAGCCATTACTTCGGTCAGGCTTTTTTTAGCACGGTGAAGTGCATTTTGTGCATCAGCGATTTCTTGTTCAAAAATACGGATACCATTTGCATCTACAATTGCTTCGCCCGCTTCACGAGCGCCACCACGTACTGCTGTAAATAATTTTTTTAAAATACTCATAATCTTAACTCCACTAACTAGTTACTAATCGTTTAAATACAAGGTCACGGCTTCTAGTGCATCAATCGCGTTGTCAGCTAATGTCACTAGTTCGTGGGTAACATCATCTAATGATGAGTTTACCGACAGTGCACCAAAAATCGCGTATTTATTATCGATTTTAGCGAATGCACTTAGTGGAATTGGCACGTTTAAACGTAACAATGTTTCGTTTAACTCGTTGCGTAATTCACTTTTCACTTCGTCTTCGCCAAACAAGTAGCTAATACATAACAACTGCTCTTGAGTTTGCGTAACAAAAATTGGAAGTTCATCATTTCCATCAACAATGACTTGTAAAACATCTTGCTCACCTGGATTGGCAATCAAGAAAGACTCAAAGTTAGCGCCTTCAGTTTCAAAAGAAGCTAATTTTATTGAAAGTTCGTTTAATTCCATGTCTCTGCCTTTGTGTTGTTTGACATATTATGTCTGAGTTAAGATTCGCACGGTAGACATATTATGTCAACCATGTTTTGTTAGTTTTTATACAATTCACTCTCTATTTGCCATGCTGAACGGTAATAATCATAAAGCTGCCCAGAACCTAACCTATTGACCTCAATATCATTTATTTGTTCAAAATACTGATTAGGGAATACAAAACTTGCTAGTAAATATTTTTTACTTATCCATCGTGACGATACCGGCATTTCACCTATGTTATTTATTCGTGCACTGGCTGGTTGACCCATTTTGGTAGCAATTGTCCACCCCCACTGACCAAACGATGGAATATTTTGTTGGTATTGCTCCACGTAATCAAACCCGGCAGCCTTAACAGTTTTAGCTATACTCAAAAACGCCTTTTTTGCATGATATGGCGACGTTGATTGCACAGCCATAGCCCCATCAGGAGCTAGTAATTGACGTACATGATTATAAAAATAATCGCTGTATAGCTTATTTAGGTCAGGATGATTCGGATCAGGTAAATCAATAATAACAGTGTCAAACTGTTTGTTTTGATCGAGTAATTTCTCAACCTCTAAAAAAGCATCACCCACAATTATGTTAGCTTTGGGGTCTTTCATTGAGTCGTTGTTGAGGTTTATTAATCGCTGCGTGATGGCTTCGGGCGGGGTAAACTTATCGTCTTCGTGGCCAAATAGGTTGAGTAACTGTCCGTCTAAATCAATTAAAGTGACTTCGTTTACCGACCATTTTAGTACATCCCTTAATGCTAAACCGTCACCCCCGCCAATAATTAGCACCTTATCATGTCGGTTAGAGGCAAGCATAGCCGGATAAACTAGCATTGAATGGTATATTTGTTCGTCAACACTGGAGAACTGTAAGCGACCATTTAAGTACAGGTCGGTAATAGGTTGCGGTTGATTTTTGCTAAGTCGTTCTGTTAATACAACATGCTGATATTTAGTCGCTTGAGAATAAATAACTTTATCTTTATATAAGACGTTGCTTAGGCTATTCATCCAACTGCTGCCGAGCACTAAAATAAAGCCAAACAGCACAAGTAGTAAAATATGGCAAACCAATAAGGCTTTAGCAAAGCGAACATGGGCATGGTAGCGCCATAAAAAAGCAAGCCCTGCAATAATATTAAATAAAGCGGTCCATGCAGCAGCTTGCATGATAGGCATAGCCAACATTATGCTTACCCAAATTGCTGCGCCAATACCTGCCCCAATGTAGTCTGCACCATAAATAGTTCCTGCATTGTTTTCTAAAAACCGCCCGTACACATGTTGGCGAATACGCGCAATAAGCGGTATTTCCATACCAATAAACAGCCCTAATACTAAGCCAAATACATACGGCAAAAAGCGCGACCATTCTTGCAGCTTTTGAAATACGTAACCATTGAGCACAACATCAGGGGGCAGATTAAAAATACTTGAAAATAAATGAGGAAGTGAATAACTAACTGCAATAACGCTTGCTATGGCTAAAATACAGCCCATACCAATCAAAGCTATAATGCTTTCTAGCCAAGCAAATGCGGTGAACGCATCTTTAAACCAACGCGCTAAAAATGCCCCTAACCCCATGGCAACTATCATGGTACCAATCATAGCGTAAATAGCACTTTCTACAGAGCCTAATACTCGACCAGCGTAATGAGAGAGTAGGTATTCATAAATAAGGCCGCACCCAGCGAGCACGGCCATTACAGTAATAAGTAATATATCATGCCCAAGTAAGCGTGACTTACTTGGGCTTTGGGTTGTAGTTGACACTGATTATGCGCCTAATAAAGTTGCCATTGTGATGCCTACAGCAAACGATACAGCGGCAGAAATAGCTGCAACACCCACATTTTTTTGACGATTAACTTCATCAGAAATATCACAACCCGATAAAATTATTTTAATAGTCACCAAGTGCAAAATAATAAACGCAACCAAGCTCACAATTGCACTAACAGCCCAATACAATAAACTAGCATTAATATTATCTGCAGCATACGGTGCAACACCTGTTGCCGCTGTGATTGCTAATGCACTCCCCACTAAATAACCAGCGTAACGAATGCCAACAGCTAAGTTATCATCAATAATAGCTTGTTGAAGACAGTCACCATTTTTATTTGTGCGCTTAAATAACATAACTCGGTACTGGCTCACAAACAACAGCACAATGCTACCAATAACAAAGGCAGCAATGACAATAGGTAAACCATGCCATCCTTCTGTAGCTACCCATAGCAGTGCTGAGCGAATGACAATTGCGACACTCACTACGTGGCCAAAATCAATAATAGAAGCAGTCACATTACCTTTAACTATTTCATCATGTAGGCTCACTTTACGCAGTGCAACTTTGTCTTGAAAAAAGTGACCAAGCTTAATTAACACAATGGCAAGCGCACCATAACCAAGCATTTGCAGTGCTTCTTGCTGAAGCGTTGCAGCAAATGCACCACTGCTTACACCGGTTAATACAATAGCCAGCGCAACCAAACCAGCAGCAAAACTAATACCAAAGGCAAAATTATCGCGCTCTGTTATTTCGTCATTGGCATGCAAATTTGAAACCCAGCCTTTTATATATTTAAGGCTAACAAATAGCAGCACAATTATTGCAAAGTCTATCGCTAAAGCTTGCAGCGACCACGTAGTTATTCCATTAAATTCATACATATTATTCTAACTCCAACTTTATTCTTTACTTACCACGGCTCACGCCACGAGAGGTTCTGCTTCCACTGTCACGAACCGAACCGGAGCTATTACTATAGCTACTTGATCGCGAGTAACTGCTACGGCTCTTAGGCGGTGTATAACTACTGCGACTTAACCCTGAAGCCCCCGCCTTTTTACTCGCATAAGGGCTTGTGAACTGCTTACCTTGACGTTGGTATGTTTGACGTGTGCGTGTTTCTAATGCGCTTTGTGTTTTAATTTGTTTAGGGCTTGAGTAGCGGTAACGGCCATAATCGTTGTAATAACTGTACTTACGGCGTTTACTCCAGCTTCCGTATTCAACCCTGTCAAATACATCTCCTAAAATACGGTACATGCCGTACCATTGCCAAAAGCTGATGCCACTGCTATTTGTTTGCCAATTACCATAGTTGGGATTACCCACCATCTGGTTACCTACTCCTTCACCCTCGGCTTGTTGGCTAATAGCACCAACGCGAGCTAGCGATCCTTTTGACATATCAGCAAGCATATTGATTGGATCAGTTAAAGCGTCAGAGAACAGTGAAGGTTTTGCAGCTTCACGTAAAAGATCGATGCTGTGCAACGTATCTTCGTATGGGGGGATTAAGTAAGTATTTTTAGTCTCTTTAAGTCGTTGTAATAAACCACTATAAAGTGCACCTTGGCGCGAAGCATCTAAAGTAATTACATCAACAACATTTGAAAGCTCTGGCTGTTGTTTTTTTAAAAGCGCACCATACTCTTTAAGTAACACTGCATTGCGTATACTGCCATTATCTAGCGCACTACCTAGCTGTGATAGCTCAGCATCCGCTTTTTTTATAGACTCTTGAATTGTTTGTTGTAGTTGCTCTTCTTTAGATTGACAACCCATAAGCACCGTAAACAAACAAAACAGGCTTATAAGTTTCCAAACTTTACTATTCGACATTCATGTCACCTGATTTACTAAATTAACACAGCTAGTCTTACACAGGTCACTTAGTAAGCCAAGAATGAAATTGCAACAAAATAAGAAGAGATGTAAAGAATAATACGTATAAAAAATACTACAGCTAAATGTAAAAGCTTATGATCTAAGCACTGGATATAACTAACTTAATTTTTACGCTGATTAAAATCTTTGAGGAGTGGATCGTAGCTTAGTGTTTACTTTATCCCAAACAGTAAAAAACCAGTCACATTGCTGTAACTGCTTTCTCGTATTTGGAGTCCGTGCAAGAATAACATAGTACCCACAGCAGTGGAGAGCCACAGTGCAATGCTGAACTCTCATCGCTCAATGTATTGGATAGCTAGAATAATGTTCACAAAGAGGTGCTTTGCTCAGGAGACGCTACGCTTTAGAGAAAGAAATACTTAATTTTACTTTTCTACAGACGTAAAAAAGCCCGACTATTACTAGTCGGGCTTTCTACAATTTGAAGCCTGATAATGTCGTGGTGCCCACAGCAGTGGAGAGTCACATAGCAAATGGGATACTATCTTTTCGTCGGGGCGGCCTTCCGCGGGGCTCGCCTTCGCGCTGTTTTGTTTGAGTATTGAGTTCGATATGGGCTCTTGGCTATT
>NZ_JBHNYT010000019.1:0-63455 GCF_054960575.1 Pseudoalteromonas sp. PSi26
TATTGTTAAAGAACGTTTGAGTTGCCTTAGCGACTCAAGGGAAGCGAATCTTACGCTTTCCTGTTTTTTTGTCAACACCTAATTTTAAATTTTATAAAAATCTAAAATCAAGTTTTACTCGACTCACTAAGTGGTTTGCCTGCAGCTTAAGCGTTGCCTGCTCTGCCGTCTCAGTGGGGTCGCATTATAGGGATATTCGAATGATGGTCAACGTTTATTTCACGCTTATTCAAAAGAACTTGGTTTTAGTACAAAATACATACAAACCGCGGTTTGAGGGGGTATAATTTGCATATAAAAAGACCATTCAATCAGTTTATACAAAGGATATGGTTATTTACATTGAACTAATTTCACTCTTACGAAGATAATAACTCTAAGCCTCCTCATAATTATTCATCTTAAGCACTCACACAAACTGCTTTTATGTATAGCTGTATGAGTAAAATTGTTAGGTACTATTACTAACCATTAATACGTATATATTTATCGGCTAACTCATCTATCGTTTCTCGGCAATTTGGATCTGGTTTAATGCAATCTATTGGACATACACTTATACAGGTTGGCTTTTCATAATGCCCTATACATTCGGTGCACCTTTCAGAATCTATCTGATAAATTTTAGCACCCATATGTATAGCTTCATTTGGGCATTCGGGATCGCACATATCACAGTTAATGCATTTGCTATTTATAAGTAGAGCCATTTTTTAACCTTTAAAATTAAAGTTTATATAAAACAAAAAGATAAGTAAAAAAAAGGTGTGTAAAGGCTAACTTTTGTGCAGTTCTAGTTTAATAAAAAACCCCTATTTTTCATTAAATCGTAACACAAGTTAGTAACACAAATTTTTATTTTTGGGTGTAAATTACAGCCGCGAATTATGCCTATCATTCTCTGTTGCTTTGTTGATCTTAATCAATAAAAATCGCCGCAAGGCCTTTATTTATATAGGTTTAATCAAAGTGAAAAAATCATTATCAACGCTTACCAAAGCTCAATACACGAAAGCGAAACTAGAATGGAAGCAACTTAAATCGCCATTTTCTATGCAGCACATAAATCGCTGTGTTATTTTGGCCTCTCAAATCATCTTTTTTGAGGAAAAAGAAAAATTAAAACAAGAGGTTAAGAAGCAAGATACAAAGCGATTATCGAAATATGAGGCACAACACAATCTTCGTCTTATATTTACCCTATCTGGAACAGTATCTTTTTACTCAGCTTTCCCTAAATCATCTGGCATAGCTAATACCAAGTTAGGTGAAGCACCTGAATTAACAATAGCAAAAGCGCGTAAGATCACTGAACAAATGAAATATGGCGTTTTAAATAATCATAATATTAAAACTGTGTTTGATGCTTATGAACAAAGCTTAATAGAGCGTCATAACACCGCACCCACTAAATTTGCAGCTTCATCGCTCAGAACATATCAATGCAGAATAAAAAAGCTCATGCATCATTTTCCGCTTAAGAGAGCGTTCCAGTCTCTTACAGCTGGAGAGTTAGAAAAGATTGTAGATATAATTATAAAAACAGAGTCTAACAACCAAGCAATCGAGCTTTTTGCACAAATTAGAAGAGTATGGCGATTTGCCAAAAACAAATTTAACTCAGGTAAAAACCCAGCTGCTGATATCGATGACTTTTACGTATCTGACCGTGTAGAAAGCCCCCGTCCTTGCCAAGTTTATACAGACTTAGATTCGATAGCTGAATTATGGATAAACCTCGCATCGGCCCCAAATGTACATCAAAAAAATGCTGCTCGATTTATGATTTTAACAGGTATACGCCCAATCAACATTCCGCAGATGAAATGGGAGTGGCTCAATAGTCTCGATTTCCCTACGTTAATTACATTTCCAGCATCCGTTGTTGGTGTGCGTGGCGAAATGAAAAACCAAAAAGAATACAAGTTGCCATTAACCAAAGCTATGCGTGCGATTATTTTGGAACAAAGAGCGTGGATGGAAAATGCGCTTCCGAACTGTAACCCTGATCATATATTTCTTCAGCCTCGCGATCTTAACAAACCATTTGCTAAAAGGTCGCTGGACAAAATCATCAAAGATTACTCCCCTGTTGATACAGTAAAAGGAGATAAAAGAAATATTGTAATGAAAGGATCTGCGGGTGCATTTTGCACAATGTGCCGAAGTTTTTTTAAATCCAACACAAAAGCGATTATGGTTGCCAACGGCTATCATTTTAAACACGCAGAAGAACTCACAAGACTCGCACTTCATCACCTTAGAAAAGAAGACGATCCAAACGGCTTAAATTATGATAAATCTGAAGAGCTATTTGGCACTTCAACAAAGTTGAAATTTAATGTTTTTAAACTTCATGAAGCTAGTATTTTAAAAAGAGCTAAAGAGCTTGAAAATCAGCAGCTAAGACTTACAGGAATGCAGAGTAAACAGGCTAGCAATCTAGAAGAAAACAGCCAAAAGAAAGCACTGAGAGATAGGATTAAAGCACATCTAGTTTACAAGCGCGGTTATGTAAACTTCATTAATCAGCCACTTGGTGATACGGGCAGAGTAACAAAAGATTTGATCTTAACAGCAGAGGGAAGAGCTGTCGTTGAGAAGTATTTAAGTGACCAAGAAGCCAAAGCAAAAAATAATTAAATAAAAGTTTAATTTCGACTTACCAAAGTTTTTGTAAAAAAAATTAATTTCATATCATTGCCTTATTAGAGCGATACCTCATCAGGTATTTGATGATTTTAACTTTTTTAAGGCTTATGTATTAATGGCAACATCAGTATTAAATTCAGTAAAACCATGTGAGGTCACGATTAAAAGTCGTGACCTTTGCATGGCTGAATTTAATGCATTTAAGCCACCGTACAGTGACGAGTCAATGGAAGAGCTAGCCAGTCTTGCGACTATTATATTATCGCAGGATAAAGGAAGAAGGCTTTCAAAATATCAGCTTAAAGATCAGATTAGAATTGTATTCCAGCATGATGGTATTATTAAATTTTTTACTCATTTTAAAAAAGAACATGGCATAAAAAACACAAAGCTTGGTGATTCTAATGATATGAGTTTTTCAGCAGCGAAATTAAAAGCGGCCGAAATATACAAAAAGAACACCTCTAATTACACATTCGAATTTGTAGTGAGTAAACAAGTAGAAAACTTAAAGGCAATTAATAAACATAGCCCCAGCAAGTTAGCTGAAACCACAGTAACAACATACACCTCTTACCTTAATGCAATTCAAAATGCCTTTGGTAAAAATACGTTATTTCAGTCTATTACGCCTGAGATAATAGAAGCAACGCTTGACCAACTACTAACAGAGAAAAGTGGTCCGCATGTGGCTAAGCTATTCGAGCAGATGAAAAAACTGTGGGTGTTCGCAAAAAATAAATATAATAACGGCACTAATCCATTCCTAGAGGTAGACAATAATTATATATCTTCTAGAACGGCGAAGCCTATTCCTTGTAAGGCATATACTGAAATATCTCTAATTTCTCAGCTATACATAAACCTAAAAACAGCTAAAAATAATACATTAATAAATGCTGTTCTGTTGATGATGTTTACAGGGCTAAGGCCTATAAATATTTGCAACCTACGTCTATCGTATATAGATGATTTAAATAATCCTAAATTTTTAACGTTTCCTGAAACAACCCATACCACTCGCGGTGCTATGAAAAACCAAAAAGAGTTTAAAATACAACTCACACCCGAGATGAAAAAAGCAATACAGCAAGAGTTAAAATTAAACCCAGACATAAACCGCACCTACTTATTTTGCAAGGTTAAAGACAACTCAAAACCCATTAGTAAAGAGAGTTTAAACCGAACTCTTAAATATCATGCGCCAAAAGACATGGTAGCGGCGCCGCGAGATAACATAAATATAAAAGGCTCAGCCGGAGCATTTCCAACACTACTTCGCAGCTTCTTAAAATCACATATGAAAGAAGTGCTAACTAAAAAAATTGGGTCATCAACAATTGCTGAAATTGAGTCTAAAAAAATGCTTCATCACTCTGTTTCAGATCACGATCCGATGAGTAAACATTATGACCACTCGAATAAAATATATAACACTGATATTAAAGCACTTTATAAAAACTTTTCCCTATTTGAGAAGGAAGTACTTAAAGAAGTAAAAATACAGGCTAAGTTAAAAAACAAAACGACTAAAAAATCATTTTTAAAATTAGATTATTCAAATAAATTTATCGCCAAAGTCAAAAGCACAGTAAGTGATTATTCAACTATCTGGAGTAATATAACTCAGCAAGCCCAAAAGCTTAAAAAGAGCCGCCCTTTACAAATACTAGAGTAGCATTTACATATAGCTATCCAACTTTTTCTTTGCTTACAAAACCTATAAAGAGCTTTTACTAGGTGGTGCAGATTGGTTACGTATAAAAGCGGGGATATCAAAAATATCAGATGGTTTTGGCTTAGTAGCGACTACTTTGGAGCTTTACTTATTTTAAGTCTCATTCAGTATTGATGCCTAGCCAGTAAATTAATTTGTGCAATTGCGCATTCCATTTTAATTCGTGCTGAGCTATTAGCTGAATGGACGGCTATTGTCGGTGGTACAAAGCCATCAATAAACACTGCCCGCTCAATCCAAAGTAAAACGTCATAGCCAGTGCCTTTATTATCATTTCCTAAATCATGATCAAGGCTGAGCTGTTTTACTTTGCCGCTCTTCAAAAATGCAACCACTTCGTCAGGCCAATAGGCTCGTAACCAACCGGCTGGTGTTTCTCTTTCATCATCTAAATATACGTTCATAGGTTTATCTCACTGAAAAATGTATTCAGACTCTGAAAGCAATAACTAACAACCCTTTAAGCTATATAATAATAGTTATTTTCCACATGGTGCTGGAGCTTGATTACGTATAAACGCTGGTATGTCAAAAATATCAGAGGGTTGAGGTTTGGCTCTAGCAGCTGGCGATTGTTCGACTTCGCTACTAGGCGCTTTATTGAAAGGTTCAACAATCATCTTAGCGCTTGCACCGGTTGCGATGATCAACAACTCATAATTAGTTGATAAGCTCTCTATTTTAGAGACGCCACAAATAACCAACGCGTTTGGGCTTACCTGCTGGCGCACAGTATCAGTAATAAGGTTATAGCTACCCAGTGAGATTTCTTCTTTGCAATTTACTTGTATTATTACACCCGTACTTGACGACATATCCACTTGATTAACTAACGGGTTATTAAGGGCACTATCCAATGCAATGGCAAGCTCGCTTTCTTCATTGCATTTACCAACACCTAGTACTGCATCACCCTGGCAATCCATAATTTTAGCAAAATCGTTTAAATCAACGTTTATTAGGCCTTGAAAGCACAGCATATCGATTAATGATTTTATGAGTGAGTGGAGTATTTGGTTACTATGTTTAAAGGCATCAAATAAGCCGATATCGTTACCAAACACTTCAATCAGTTGATCGTTTGGGAGCGTAATAACTGCATTAGCATGCTCTTTGAGTTCATTTAGGCCAATTTGCGCTATATTGCCTCTAAACTCGCCTTCGCTGCTAAATGGCAATGTAGCAACAAATATAATGGGCTTACCTTGCTCACTAGCAAGTTGTGCAATGTAAGGGCTGGCGCCAGTCCCAGTACCACCACCCAACCCTGTTGCACACAGAATTATATCGCAACCATTAATGAGCGTTAAGAGCTGCTCTTTACTCTCTTCTGCCGCTTGTAACCCAACTTTAGGGTCTGCGCCGGCACCGTAACCATGAGTGAGCTCAGCACCTATAAGCACAGCTTCATCACTTTGTGTATGCTCAAGCACTACTTTATCGGTATTAACACTGTACAAGTGCGCCTGATCAGACTCGCGTTGCTCAAAAATACTGTTAAGCGTATTACAACCGCACCCACCAATACCAAATACACCGATTGATAAACCATCATTCTGCTGAATTAATTGAAACATAACACCTCCTTCATCTTTAAAAGGAGCATAACAAACAGGTGCGTCAATTTTTGACGCACCTAAATTAGTTGGAGTTATTTATAAATGTTAGCGGCCGCTTTAAGCTTGCTAACAATTCTTTGTCGCAGCTTTTCAGGCTTAATAACCTCTAGCCAATGAGCACATTTAAATAGCTCATCAGTCAATTGCTCGGTATCAATAGTTTGGTAGGTAAGTAATACATTTTTTTCATCAATACTTTGCTTATCAGTCAGCTCGCCAAGTTCAATAAACTCTTGATTAACCGCAGAGTAGCTAGGCACTTTGACAACTAACTCAATCGCTTCTTGCTTCATACCTTTATTAATCGCACTGCGTAATGACTTTAGCTGCTCAGTACTTGGCTCTCGTCGTGTTTTTTGCAAAATGTGTACATTGCGGATACGGTAAACCGGCATCTGGTAACATTTATCGTGAAGCGACCCCACCATAAACTGCGCCATTAACACACCGCCTTGCTCAACTAAATTATAAAAACTCAACTCAGCAAATTTTAGCCAATGTGCCTCATCATAAAGTACTCTATAAAGCTCAGCGCTCACTACACGCTTATGCTTAATCGCATGCTCAATTTGCTCAACTAGCTGATTATCAATATTCACTTTTAAGGAAGGTTTTGGTAGCGTTGCAAGCCAGTCAGGTACATGGCCATTAAAACGTTTAAGCGCCTGCTCTGCTTTAATATGTACCGACTGTTTAACATCACTTGGGACTGATTGCGGTAATAACTGCTCCAACAGCAAATAGTGTTCAGCCATTTCACTGCTCATTACTTTTGTATTACCACCTCGCCACTGCGCATTGATAGACCAACCATACGGTTTACTGCGCGTGTCTTTTTCAAGGCCGAAGCAACCCTGCTCGTAAAGTAATTGAAGATCGCGTTGTAGCATACGGGTTGAAATTTCAAAGCCGCGTTCAAGCAGTTTTCGCTGTAGCTGTTGGGTCGAGATAGAGCTAGGCGTTATTGGCACAAGCTCTAAAATTGATAAATGACGATGTGAATTCATTAAATTAGGTGGGAAGTAGTCATTTTTGAATTACTCTAAAGTGCTCTTGGATACTTCGTCCAAATTTAATGTCAGCTGATAAAGCTATACGATACCCACGTAAATAATGTTTATCTAACTTTGATCGATCTTTTAAAGGTACTGTTATGAGCTTTTTTTTCATAACTTCAACCGCATCCCATGCAGAAATATCAACTTCAAGAGAGGCTATTATTACTTGGTTTCCAGGACTCCCTGTAATACCAAGTATTAACGTCGGAGACAGTTTTTTATCTTTAATCCAAGTCCCTAGATATTTATCATTTCCTAATTGCCAATATTTTTCTACTCTTTCGACGATTGCATCATCACTAGGTGGGTCTACTAAATTATACCCAACTCTATCGCCTAGCGTTTTATCTGTGACCTTAACTAATATAATTGACTCTGTATTCCCTTTAAACAAACAGTCATATTCTAAAGGTTGTTGCTCAAGCCTAGTAATGTATTTTTCTGGCACACCCAAAGGACGAAAACTGTACTTAGAAGACTCTTTTCGCATATTAAATTCAGGCTGGTGAGTAGAAATTAATGCTTCTTCAACAGCAATAGCTGTTTGTTCATTTTCATACGGGCCTGCTATTTCGAGCTTATAGCTTGCTTTTTTCAGCCAATTCTCAAGTTCACTATTATGTGTCTTTTTTTGGTGCGATGAGGCTCGTGTAGCAGACTTGCCCCTCCCCGCATATTTAATTTTGGAAGTCTTTGGGTCTCTGTATATATAGACATACTGTTCATTAACTTTCATAGATATCCTTTTAAGAATTAAAGCTTTTAACTATTTCTAAGTTATAAGCTGTGAGAAGTCCACTATTCTGTAGCGATAATTAGATGTAACTAATTCTAAAAACTAAATAACAAACCCAATCTTCTGCTTTTCGCCTTCTTTAAGATCGTTTTGCTCTTGTAAAATCGATAACATTCGCTCTTGTGTCATTCGCTTTTTTGAAAACTTCATTTGCCTTTTTACAATCGCAAAGTCACCTGGTGTGAGCTTTGTAAGCTTGAATAACTCATGCATTAGGTGCTTATTTAACACTCCTGGACCTAATGTATCTTTAAATAATTGCTTAGCCTGTACCGGAGTCAAATAGGTTAAATTTAAATTAAAATCAAATCGCCTCATTACCGCTTTATCTAAATTTTTAGCAAAGTTAGTTGCGGCAAAAAGTGGGAGTTGAAATTGGTCCATATAGCATAGTAATTCATTAACTGTTTGCACTTCCCAATTTGCCGTTGCTTGTTCGCGGCTGCACAACAAACCATCAGCCTCATCAATAAATATTGCACTTCCTTCTTGTGTAGCTTGTTTAAATAGTTGAGCAATATTTTGCTCACTTTCGCCAACCCACTTGCTTAATAAGTCAGATGCTTTAACAGATATAAGTTTAAAATCAGCTTTTTCGCATAAGTAATTTACAAAAGCTGTCTTACCTGTACCTGGCGGGCCCGTTAGCAGGGTTCGTGAACTCGAATATTCAATTACAGCCTCTTCTACCTGTTCGAGTGACGCATACTCAGACTCTATATTCACCATTTTAGGATTAAACTTTTGCGCTGCTTGATAAGTCAGCTCGTGTGTTGAAAAGCCGCATGCAGTTAAAGTATCTTGAATATTCTCTTCTATGCATTCACGCGCGGTTTGTGCTTTAAATCCGCATAACCTAGCTACATGAACAGCTTTAGCAATATGAGCTGGCAGTAAGTTTTTTTGAGTAGCTAATTTACTTATAAAACTATTACCAACACCCAAACCTTTAACATATTTGCCAATCATTTTTTCTTTAGTGGTTTTGTTTAGCTCAGGAATTTCGTAAACAATATTAAATCGCCTAATAACGCTCTGTGGTAAATCTTCTAAATGATTTGTGATCCAAATACTCACTACAGGATGATTTTCGATATAAGTATGAAGTAGCTCTTTTGAGAAGCTTTTAGAGAATAAATCACGCTCAAAAATGTTTTCACACTCATCCAATAACAATATTGTTTTTTTACGCTTACCTACCAACTTACTCACCACATTAAAGTGCTCTAAACGCAGCTCAGAGCTTGCGCTTCGACTATCGAGCTCGTTTGTTGGGTTTATTAAGTTACTGCCTTTAGCTTGTACCTTTAGCAACTGTGAACCACAGGCTTGCGCTAAATATTTAGCCAATGAAGTTTTGCCCGAACCTGGCACACCATAAAATAAAATACTCAATGCTTGCCCACCCGTTTTAGTCGCATTTTGCGTGGCTTTTAGTAAAGTATTTAAATCTAAGTGAGATAAATCAGCAGCGCTAAGTTCAGAAGCTTCACAAGGGGTAACCAAGTTAGATAAAATATCACTTTCACTATTTAATTTACCCTCGAGAAGACTTTTAGCAATTGCGTCTGGTAATATTAAAAACTCATCTTCCCCAGCAAATATCTCCATATCCATTGAATACATGCCAGATTCAATAATTAACCCAATTTGCTTGTTGAGTAGTGCTTCATCAATACCAACCGCATAAGCTATTTTTTCTAAAATAATGCTCGCATAATCGTCACGTAAGTATTCAACAAGTTCGCGTAATGGTTTACTGAGCGTCATGCAACACGAAAAAATAACTAAAGGAGTGACCGTTTTGGGCAGTCCAAACGCTTTACAAAATATATGCGCATTTTTTTGTAACGTTTTAGGCATTGTGGTTATTGCTAAATGATCTAATCGGGCTATCAAATCATCAACATCTAAGCCCTGTAAATTTGTATAGCTAAAGCCAGAAATGCTACATAACGCTTTTTTAAATAGCTTATCTTGCCAAAGCTCTTCTACGTCGAACTCTTCTAATAATTCAGTGGAAAAGTGTGCCACAATACGTTTTAATTGAGGGGTTGTGTTCATGCTATGTACCTAGTTATTGTTAATCAATGAGTACATAGTAGCTGGGTGAAATATTTTTAGATCACGTAAGAAAAGCAAACACAAAACGGCATAAGCCATTGAACTTAAAGTAAATAAAAAAGGTTTTTCTTTTTTTATTTAGAAAAACAAACGTAAAAAAATAAGTGTTTGTTTTATAATGAATATTATAGCAATATACAGACTATAACGTTGAAATGGACTTTATATGGAAGAAGTTAATTTAAAACCAGGCTCGGTAGATAACCCTATTGTTTTAAAGAATAAGCATCAAAATACTAAGCTCACTCAAAAGCATCTAAAAAATAGTAAAATCTATATACATAGACCACTACTGCAAAAATATACTAAAAATAACAATGGTGAGAAAGGGTTTTCTTTTGACAAGGCTCCCGATAGTTTTGAATCTTTTACCAATAACGTGATTTCAAATCCCAATTTGAAACCTATTGATATTAAAGTAGCTTTAGGATTATTTAATATCTTAGATCAAATCAGTGCAGGTGAAGGAGTTGTTTTTATTTGCAGTACAAATGAACTTGTATATCAATATTATGGTGAAGATAATTTAGAGGTTCACTTTACAAATATGCACACCGCCGATATTGAACTGACTCCGCTTCATGAACTCATATCAAAAAAGCTCAACTCAAAAATTAGTAACGACAGCTTAAACAAGGTTTTAATTAGACTTGATAGCTTTCACTATATAAATGTCACGCCCATTACTTACCAAAATTCGGAACTTGGTATCAACGATAAATCATTAAAAAAAGGAAAAGCATATCTAAAATTTATAGAGATTAACGATATGATGAACTCTAAATGCTTAGAAAAAATTTGGATTTAGGGAAGCATTCAAACTTTATTTAGCACTACATAAACTTGACTCCCACTAATAAAGAAAACTCTAAGCTCTGTAAATAAAACAGATACCTCAGTAGTGTTTCTAATCTAATACTTGTCGAAATTAACGACATGATAAATACAAAAAATTTAACTAACATTTGGACCAGATGTTTTTTAGGTACTTATAATTAGCTAAAACGCGCAATTTAATAAATTTACATTTTTACAAACACCGATAATTTTTAGGGAAATAAAATGATACTCATAAAAGCAGGAACTAGGTTTGACATTGATGAGGTGGCGCATTATGTATACTTACTCATCAGAAGCCGTCTTAACGACGATATAATAATAAATGAAGTCGAATTTAAAAAAGTAATTTATCAAATCCAAGCATTAATTGGCGACTTTGATTTATGGAGTTTAGTAAATGGGAGGTTTAGGTTTGGTGTACATAAATACCCTGTAGCTGGAAAGCTTTGTAAAAAGAATAAAGGCGCAGGTGTTTTCACTTTAAAAATAACAAATAAAAAAGCAGCTCTTTACATTGCTGGAGACGACAAGGTTAAAAAAGTAGTTCATGAAGAAATGGATTTAGATGGCGAGTCTAAACATCAGATAGAGTTAACAGGTAATATAAATACAAGTCATGCTATTAGTTTCATAAAACAAGCAGTAAATACAGATAAAGTGCAATCACGCTTAATTACTGTTGACAATACAAACCCAACCGATATTTTTTATAGCTACCTTTCTCTTGATACTATATCTTTGCAAGAGATAGAAACACTTGAGGATAGAGACACAAACGATAAGATTCGCCTAGTTTATGTCCGAGTAGGTCAAGGCCCGTTTAGAAAACAACTTTTAAGTATTTATGGTGAAACTTGTTTTATGTCGGGAAAATGCCCTGCGGAATCACTGCAAGCTGCTCATATAATTCCACATGCTGATACTAACCATAAAGGTAACTTTGAAAATGAGAACGGCTTGCTTTTGCGTTCTGATTTGCATAAGCTTTTTGACGATGGTTTGATTAAAATTAATGATAATTTTGTGGTTAAGGTAAGTAATAAACTTAAAGATTATGACTTGTACTACGAGTTAAATGGTAAACAGTTAGCGCAAAAAAACAACTTAATTAACTTTGATAAACTAAAACAAAATTTGGTCTCTCGAAATACTTTGTCCAAATCAAAATTAGATAAAGCACTTGGTAAATAAAGTTTAATATGTAACAACCTTACGCAACTGCCTATGATTAGCACAATTGATTAGGGCTTCATATAGAAAGTTGCTAAGGTTATAGCTATCCCCAAATTTATATATACTACGGAGCTCTAACTTCTAATTCACAGGCTATCTTAATCTGCTCTATATGCTTGTTGTTCAATTCTATTTCCCTATCAATACGCTCTATTTCATCTTGTAGATTGCGCTTTTCTGAGCCTAGCTCTGCATGGCTTAACTTCATTTCAAAGGGTATTTTTTCTATTTTCAACGATTGTATCTTAGCTATATAGGCCTTCGTTCGCTCTCTGACTAGCTCGTGTACTTTATTTTTAATTTCTAAGTTTTTATTAAATTCACTTATACCTTCAGTAACATCATCTAAAAAATTACTTGTGCCTAGTAGCACCTGAGTAGCTGCAGATTTACTATCATCATAAACTTTCTGTACCTCAGCCTTTGGTTTTGTGCACTTCATGATTAGGCCTGAAATGACCAAAAGTGGTAGAGCTATATAGGTTAGATAAACCCCTACATAAGTAACAGTAAATAGTGTTAGCAAATAAAGTGCTAATGTAAGCCAAAAAACAAAGCTTGCTTTAGAGTGCATATAAATTAATCCTTTAAAATTAAAATTTCTTATCTAATTTGGCGTTGAAAATTCTCAAAGTTATTTAAGGCGTCGAATGCAGTAAATACAGTCCAGCCGTGTCTTCTTAATATATTAGAATTACTCATATTAATAAGCACCGCTACTTTACGCCTTGGCCAGCAAAGATCGATTGAAACAAATGTTTCTTTATCTTGAATAACAATCCCTAGCTCAGCACCTGGTAACCTAGTCGACTCACATTTTTGCAGAAGGCCATCTAATGCTGTATCTGCACACTCTCGCAGATTATCGTAATTAAACACGTCAAACTTATGTTGTTCTCGTCTTAGCTGGTTAATTTTGAGAATATCTGAGTTGCTTACATATATATGATCATGATGTGGCTGCTTTTTATGGCAATCTGCACAAAGTACTCTCAAATTATCTCGTTCATTATCTGCTTTATTCCCATTGATATGATGAGTATGTAAGAGCCTTTTTTCAGATTTAAGGTCAACGCCGCATTGCTCACATGTATAATTCAAATCGCTTCTTAACTTAGCCGAAATTGATGGCCAATCTGACGTATAACCACTTGTATGTTTTTTACTGTTAACAGGTAAACTTTTAAAGTAGGAGCTATAAACTTCGAAAAATTGTTCAAACGAAAAACTATTAAATACTTGATTTTTAACTTGAGGACTTTGCGTAGAGTAACCCTTGTAATTGAGAATTTTTAAGCAGTTTTTACATACACCTAAATCAGCTTCCCCCTCTGTATTAGAGCCTCCTCTGTAGCTTGAGCCAAATACAGGAAAAAAGCCATCAACGCGATTAATTACATCATAGCGTTTAAACCGGCCTGTTTCTCGCATCAACTCAAGAGTAGAGCACTCTGCCACATGGATACGTCGTCCCAATTTACCATTAGACAACACTGCTTCAATATCATCTCCTTGATCTGGTATATAAAGCATAACCTGATGGCCATCATAGTTTAGTACACCGTTTGACCCATCAATTTCATCTAACTGTACATCTTTACCTAAAATCATCCCTTGATTAAGATGACTGCCAATGCTTTCGAGTTCAGAAGCATCACTGGTAATAGAAAAGTCTGTAACAACTTGCCCTAAAGGTGCTACCGCTCTATGTAACGCACTAAAATCAACTGTTAGCTTCATTACTGCGCCTCCAGTATCCGTTTTATTTGAATATCAGCATTAGTAATAGCCCTAAAGGATACACGCCTTGACCTTGCAGCATCTTCCACTCCATTCTCTTTAATTAAACGTGAAGATGAAAAACCAACTGCAGCAATATTAGCTTTAATCCAATCAGACTCATTAGGCATAAGTGCATAGCCATACTCTAATACAGAACGTGTTCGACCCTGAGATAGTCGCATATTATAAAAATATGCTTGCGCTTCTGTAGAGCCTCTTAAACCAACACTCGAAGTATGACCCTCAATACGAATTTCATCTAAAGAGTCCCTAAACGGAGCAAGCACGTTGATATATCGAGGGAAAAAGTCCTTTAATATTTCTTTATATGCGTCACTTAATCGAGTTTCATTATTAGCAAATAAAACATCAGGAGATTGAAAATTGAACGCTAACGTTTCTTTGTCTATTGTTGCTCCCCACTTATCAAGGTCTTTTTCAAATTCGCTTTCTAGAGCTTCATATATAGCAACTTGGTTTTGTTGGTAAGCAACAGCAACATCTTTAATCTTGTCGTTTTCTTTTTGAGTTATCATCATAAAAACAATAGCTATAAACAAGAATACAACCATTAGACCGGCCATCAAATCTGATACAGTTAACCAATGGTCACCACTATCTTGAGAGGTGTTTAGAAAGCCAAATATCTTTTCCATTACATTACTCGCTGACTTACAACTTCATTCATAGCTTTAGTTAGCTTAATGTAATCATCAACAAATTTACCGCTTACCTGCGCAAGTGCCTTACCCATTTCGTTCATTACACGGTTTATTTCTTGCTGCATCGCAGTATCAATAAGTTTTAGTTGTGAGTCTACGGCTTCACCAGTCATACCAACCTGCTTTTTAACCTCATTTTCCATTGCGTCAAAGGTACGTTTAGCTTGGTTAATTTGCTGTGTAGCTGCATCGTCAATCACTTCATTAAGGCGTTGCTGAAGTTTTTCTGCAGACTTAACTACAGTGTCACGCACCTGCTCTGTATCAGTCACAAGGTTTTGATTAGCTTGCTTCATAGTTGAAGTAATGTCTTTAGCGTCATCGACTAGTTTTTCAATCATGTCTCGCATATTGTTATTTAGGTCTGTCACTGTATCTTGTAAGTGCTGCTTAATTACTTCAGTTTGCGACTGTAAATGATCAGATGTTGTCTTTAAGCTTTCGTTAGTACGAGCTGTATTATCTGAAAATATATTACCTGCAGTTTGAATTTCTTTACCAATCTTGTCTGAACTTTCAATCAAACGATCGCCAACACTATTAATGCCTTTCTCTGTTTCATGAGCAAACTTGTCTAATAAATCATTAGATGTCTGAACGTGAGTTTTTATGTAATCGTCTGATTGTGTAAGAAGGGTTTTATAATGGTCACTCGCTGTTGTTACAGCAGCCGATATATCGTTTACTGTAGCTTCAACTTGTTTTTGAATTTGCGGGACGGCTTCAACAGCTTTGTCGCGCATATCTTTAAAGGCCTCTAGATGGCGTTCAAGCTCAGCTAATTGATGTTGATTAACCTCCATAACGCCTTTTAATTCACCCATAGATTGAGGAATTATTTGGCTTTGCTCACTAATATGAGCAACAGATGACTCAGTAGCAGAAATAGAAGCAACACCATGAGCGTATTGTTCACTCATTTCTTTAAGCTGAACTTTATAGTTTTCTTGCCATTCAACTAATTTAACTACCGCTTCATTTAATTGTTTAAAGTTATCACCAAACTGCTCTGTTAAGTTATTATTAAAATCACTAATCACCTGTTTTAGCGCTTCAATAACTTGCTCTGTAGCTGACTTTGATAAAGTATCTGCAAAGTCTTGTAGTTTAAGCCATAGCTTTTCACTAAACGCCTCAAAGTTTTCTTGTTGTTTTACAGCTTGTTCTTGGGCAATATTAATCGATGTTTTTGCATTATCATTAATATCACCACGTAATATTTTTAATTGCCCAAACAGTGTTGACTCTTCATTACCAACAATCGCCTCTTTTAAAACTTTTGTTTCTGCAACCTGCGCTTGCATAGCACCTAATATCGCCTCAGGTGTTGCATGAGAAAAGCTATCTTCTAGTTGCTTAGGTTTTAAGAACGAAAACGTAGACAGGGTTTTAAACACTAAAGATAAAAATATACCCGCTAAACTTGTAATAAATGCCGTTTTTAAACCCGCTAGTAATAACGGAATACTGGCCTCTATATCACTTTGGTTGAATTCTAATAAACCAAGAACTATACCTAAAAAAGTACCAAATATACCCATAGTAGTTAATAGTGTTGGAACAAACTGAACAAACTCAACTTGCTTAGCTTTTTTGGTGTAAAACAAACCTAAACCAAAAACAAAAAGCATTAAAATTAAAACAACACCACTAACAACGTTTGTATCAAAACCGCGTAGTAAACTTTCTAGTATATCCATATGATTTATCTTTTGTACTCTCGTAATTAAATAAACAACTACTTTGAAACCTCAAAGCAGAAAACACGCATTAATAGCAAGGAAAAGAATCATAAAGAGGTATAAAATTAACAGTGGGGATATGGTAATACTGCTTGGCTTTTATCCATAAAATCTTTAAGTTCCCTTTCGCCATCCACAACTAAAATAAAGCAATACTTTAGTCGTGGCGAGATAGTATATAAATCAACTGTGATAAGCAAAAAAATAATGATAAACCACTAAAAAAGCAGGCTATACAACCGAACTTTAAGCTTAAATTCAGTAACCTTAACTGTTTAGGCAATATTAACCATTAATTATCAGCCGAGTTCTCTACTAACTCCGACTTATCAATATCAAATGGTAATACTTTAAGTGTAAGGCCGTTATCAAAAATAAAATCAGGCAAGGGCTTTAAAAATTGAGGTGTCATAGGGTAGATCAGCCAAATCACTGCGGGTTCTAATTCATCCTTTTGGTAAGTTTGGTTATAGGCCAACATCTGGTATATGTCGCCCTCACTTATTCCATACTTGTATTTAGGTAAGTTTTCGTCAATCACCTTCCACTTTGTATCACCAATAACTAATTTACTTCCAGCTTGAATATGTAAGTCAGGTCTTAATTGGAAAAGCTTGCCATTATTGGTGCGTTTTTTATTGTCGCTAGGCTCATGGCTGATTAAATATTTACTACGAGTTTGTGTTTTAATTACATATTTTTGGAATTGTTTCTTCAAACAAATTGGTACGTAATCCTCAAATACTCGTTCCATAGGAAATAATATAGACAGCATACTTTTTGAACCATTTACCGATGTAGGGCTTTGATCTTTAAAAATCATCTCTATCCACGGCCTAATCGCTTCATAGTGAGATAAATGTCTGCCCCGTTGCCAAGCATTGAGATCCTGCCATATAGCTTTTGAGCTTGTTACTTCTTCAAAATGAAATAGTAACTCCCTGCAAAAATGTTGCGTTTTTGCTGTCACGCGCTTGAGCGACCAGAGCAAAGCACATTTAATTAATCGGTTTTCAGGGCGATTAGTTGTCAGCTCATCAAAGGCTATAAAGTGATGGTGTTTATTAACTAAGTTATGTCTGATTTGCTGACTAACCAATATTCTGCCTTTAATAAAAGGCTCATTACTTTCATGCGTTTCATACTGTCTTGCCATACCACGCTTAATTAATAAGCTTACCTCTTGCAAAAACAATTGTATGAATACATCAAGTAACGGCATTTTAGCCATATCTAACGATGCATTCTCGGCAACCTTACCTGGTAAATAACGCGTTGCCTTTAACATTTTTATGAGATTAGAGCGATTACTATCAATACCACTTTCATCACTCACACTATTTACGCTTTTTCGATGTGTTTTAGGCAATATTTCAATTTGGTCGCCGCAAGGTAAGCAAATTACACCAACGTAGTTTTGGCAAACTAATACCTCTTGTCGCTTTTCAAATCCATATCTAAATAACTTATCATGGTCTGCCTCACTGCAAGTTAACAGCTGTTTGAGCGCTTCAAATTGAGAGTGTTCTAGGTTTAAATGATCATCCTCATATTTAGTAATATTACCTTTGTACAAGCGAGAAAACTCATAAACAGACCATGTACTCATAAACCTTCCTTAGCTCTGTTTCATTTCATCAAAATTTTCATCATTTATGTTTTGATAAACAGCTGTATAATTTTCAATCTTGTCAAAGGCTTTACGGTCTACAAAGTAAGACTTCGCTGCATACTCATCAGAGCCACCAAGCCAAGTTGTATGAGCATCTTTGAGCTCTGAAACAAATCCGTTGCCGTTAAATACTTGCTTAATTTTATCCCAATCTTCAAAAAAGTATTCTTCCAATAGCGGCATAATATTAGTGATAAATACTTTTTTAAGATCTACCAAATTATTTACTTTCATTAGTAAGGCATGGCCGATAATGTGCTCTCTATCTAATAAAAGATCTATCCGTTTGTTAATCGTGAATAAAAGCTTCCTTAAGTTAATACCATCTACATTTTCTTTTAATAATGAGTAGTCAGTTCTAAGCTCTTCAAACTCAAAACGGCGTCTTAACGCTATATCTATATGCGTCAAAGAACGGTCAGCCGTGTTCATTGTGCCAATAATATCGAGGTTGCTAGGTACCGAAAAAGGTAAGTTTGAGTATGGCAAAGTAACGGTAAGTGAATGCTCTTCACCAGCCCGTTTATCTATTTCAATAAGGCTTATCAACTCACCAAATATCTTACTAATATTGCCTCGGTTAATTTCATCAATCACTAGTGCATATTGATGATTAGGGTCAGTTTCAGCACGCTTGCACAGGCGTTTTAAAATACCAGGCTTTACAATGTAACTTATATCACCATCATCGTTAGTAACTGGCCTTAAACCCTCAATAAACTCTTCATATCCATAAGATTGATGAAAAGTCACAAACTCAAAACGCTTTATTTCTTTTTCGACAGGGGGACCTGCCTTAAGCTCATTTAGTTGCTCTTTATAACTAGCGATTAGTTCATGTTCTTTATCAACAATAGTCCACTTACTATCTTTATCTTTGTTAAAAATTAGTGGTTCAATGCGCTTGGCGTACTTAACAGTTTCTGAGTCTTGAATGGTATGAGTTTGCAAAGCAGCCCAAGCTGTCTGCCTTATGTTGGCAGTTCTACCATTGAGCGCTAACTTCTTTGTAAAATACTCATGGTTCACAATATCTGTGACAGATAAATAGTGCTCTGAATCCAACAAAATAAGTGTAATAATTTCAAACCAACTTAACTCACCCAACTTATTGTTAAGCCAAACTACAGGCTCTTCAGAAGTTCCTGTTTCTGTGTACTGTTCTTTTAACAGCTTTTGCAGGGTAAAAGTTTTGCCAGTACCAGGTGGACCGTAGTAAATAAGGTTTTTTGATTTTTTTTCTGATTTATTTAGTTCTGAGGCCATTGAAGGATCCGTTTCATCTTCGTCTATATATAAGTTTTCATCGTTACTTTCTTTTTTTAGCTTTTCAAACAGCCACCAAATGAATGTATTAAAAACAAGCTCATTTTCAGGTTTATCTACCTTACTTTTAATTTTTTCGGTAACAACCTGATTTAATTCTGCCCAATTCCAACTAACATTAATTCCTAAATCAAAAGCATCATTTAAGTATTTCGTAAAAGCTCTTAAACCATCAACATTTAAAATCGTATTGTATTTTTTAGGATCTGCGGCAGCAAAAACCCTGTGGATCACACCACGCTTAACAGTGTTAAACTTTCCTTCCTTCTTAGCTTCACCAGCCCATTTATATATTTTTTCTAAAGTGTTTGGAGTAGGGTCTTTGAATATCAA
Organism: Pseudoalteromonas sp. PSi26; assembly: GCF_054960575.1. Lineage (NCBI taxonomy): Bacteria > Pseudomonadati > Pseudomonadota > Gammaproteobacteria > Alteromonadales > Pseudoalteromonadaceae > Pseudoalteromonas > Pseudoalteromonas sp. PSi26. Next base: position 19,638 of record NZ_JBHNYT010000019.1, read on the forward strand.
AGCCGTAATTTCAGGCAAGTCGTCTAAAAGGTTTTTGTATTCATCATTGCTCAGAATCCCAGGCTTAGCGCTAGCAATTCCATTGGATTCAGACTTCCATAGTTTTTCTATAAATTCAGCTTCATAATTGAAGGCTGTATTACCTATGTTTTGCTTCACTTCTGCGCTAAAACGCTCATAAGCAGCAATCCAACCTTTATTAGGCTTTTTGAGATAATCGTTATATAAATCATTTATGGACTTGTGCTCAATAACGTCTGTAATACCGTAATCAAACTTAGAATTAACAAAGCGAATGACTTTTTCAGTACTATCAATGCTCCATTGGTTACTCACAAAAATTCGAGTGCCATCACCTAGAGTTAAAGCCTCTGTATCAGACTCAAAAAATCGCTTTCTTTTATCTTTACCATGCTTTTTCTTCTCTTCTAATTCTTTTGGGGTTATGTATAGAGGCTTGCTTTTACTTCTATTTTTTTCGATTGCTAGGAAGTCTTGTTTCAGTTGCTCATAAGTTGGTTTTTTATCTGCAACATACTTTTTCATTACCGCTAAAATAAGCGGTGCTTTACCTAACTGTTCTCCATTGAAGTTATATTTATTATAGGTTGGCATACAATTCCTTTTTAAATGATATTAAGTATTTAGAGGTTTTAATTATTTTCAGATAACTCATTCGCAGAGCAAACAGACCGATGGCCTTTATATATCAGCCTTTTCTTTGGTTCTAATCTGCCATCTGCAGTCCATTGCTTCGATTCTTCCTGTACTAGCGTTAAAACTACACCTGCCTTTTCATCATCTAACCCGATTTCTACAGTTTTATTGGGCTCGCTCCATAAGGAGATCACGTTACTTTTAGAAAACTCACCACCATTTGTAGAGCGTTCAACTATCCCATAAGGTGAAATAGTAAGGACACTACTTCCCGGCTCATCGACTAAAGTGTGCGAGTAATGCCCTGGCCAGCGACTTTTAAGTTGAGGTCCATCTAAAAGAAGAGCAACAACTAGATGAGGGGCTAATGATCTCAGTACACCTGAGATCGGCTCTTGCCTCGCAAGGTCTTCACATATTAATGGGCATATATGAGTTGAGCTTTTTTCAAATGAAAGTAATTTTCTAGATCCAATTAAACAGTCTTCCCACCACTTTACTTTTTTACCTTCAAAAACCTTCTGTAAGCCATAATTACTTACTTGTTGCTGATCAATAGCCCAGCGATGGTGCTTTTGTTGAGTCTCCGCAACAAAGCAACTCGTGTTTTCATCCCAAACTAATACCGATAAGCTATTCTCACCGTATGTACCGCCTGTTCCTTTTGTAAAAACGCCAAATATAAAAGTCGGAACTTTAAAATCCTTGCTTTTAAAGTACCTACCTAATTCTGAAATAATAGTTTGCTTATTTACACTATCAATTGAACACTCTGGAATTACAACAAGATCTAAAGGGCTATCAGAACTCTCAACTGCATATATAATTTTTTTTGCTGTAATTACTTCTAAGTTAGAATATGAGAAGAACCCAAATTCATCATCCATTTGTAATAGTGGTTTTACAGCTGTATTGAAGAAATTATCTTCTACTTTTAATGGCCAAGGCAAAAGTAAAATATTAAAGTCTTTTTGCTCATTGCTGTATTCGAATTTTTGGGGTAGTGAGTTTATCTCTACACCTGCTTTTACATAAGCTAAATCGTGGCTCAAACTATTTAAGGATATACCTGATTGTGGTGTGTGGGTTTTATAATGGACACTTCCGTAACTGGAATTACAATTTGAAAAGCTCAATATCGCTGAACTTTCTGAACGTGCTAGCTTTTTAACCTGGGCTGCAATGTATGCGGGAGCGCCCTCTGAAAATAAAGTATTTTTGATTTCAAAAGCACAACTATCGCTTGCATTAAATAACTCTATTAACTGACTAAAATAAGTTCGGTTTTGGAGTAAATCACTAACTTGTTGACTTGCGTTAGAACTCTTAAATAAATTGTACAAAAGCTCATAAAATCGGTGGGTAACTTTAATTACTTTTTCATTTTCATTAGATAATATAGATTCGATCCACGTTCGCGCATGCCTTCCTGTTGAGCCTTTATAGGGGAGTTCACAATAGTTTTTTAAAGATACTACGTTTTGATACACATCAAAAGTATCAAGCATTCTAGCAATGATGTGAAATGTATTCATAGGCCAAATGATATAAGATAGGAAAGTATCTTCTTCTAACGAAATAGCAATAAGACCTTCTTTACTATTATTATTTGGCACTTTAACAAATTCAGTAGCACGTCCCTCTGCATCATCACCTAATATTGTATTTCTTAAAAAAGTAGCTAATTGCATATTATAAAGCCTGTTCGACTATAGCATCGGTTAGATGGAGTTTAGTGGTTTGTGCGTCGGTTAAACGGGCTTTGAGTTGGTCGCAGAGTGCCATTAATTCATCGACTTTAGCGACAATACGGTACTGTTCTTCTAGTGGTGGTATAATAAAATAATGTTTAGAAAAGTCGTCAAATCGTAAACTCTCAACTGTCGTTCCCATTTTTGTTAAGTTTTTTAGTATATATGCTTCAAAGCCTTTCATCATCAACAAGATATAATCAACAATTGACTTATCAATCAAACTTAAAACCTTTAAATCTTGATTAACAGTACATACAGATTTAGTTATCGCTACAGGGAACTTTCTTCTTAATATTCCACTTCTAGCAACAAACAATAGCGACTCCGGATCTATTTCAGCTAACCCATCAGTGATTGCGAGTCTAGTAACATGATCTTCGCTATCAAAAATTTTCTCAACTTTCATATCTTTTGGCGTAACCCAAGGTATATCGCCATTCCAATACTGTGAATTCGCTTTACTAGGTGTTTTACCTCCAGTGAACAAACCAATATGTGACAATGTTACCCACTCCCACCCATTTGGTAATTCAAACGGTTTTTCTTCGTTGGTGATTTCAGGCAGTGGTTTTTGCTTTTTGATTTTTTTGTCTTTAATCAGTTGGGCTTTTTCTGCTGCTATGCGCTCTAGGAGTTTGGCTGCGGGTTCGTCGTTTGGGTTTTGTGGGACGAGTTTGCCCATTACTGCTAACTGTAAAATGGTTTGCTTAAGCGTGTCGATGCTGGCTGTGGTGGTGAATAGCGTGTCGAAGTGCTCGCTTAAACGTTGCCAGTTTTGTTGGAACTGTTCAGCTGTTTGTTCCGGTGTAGCTCCTTCCTCAGGTGCTTTCAGCAAGGCCTCTAACAGCACTTCAACTAATGTTTGATGTGCCGCAATACTGTTTTCAGTTTGCGCCTCAAGCGCATCACACAAGCTCATTAGTTCATCAACTTTAGCAACGATACGTTGCTGTTCTTTTACTGGTGGGATGCTGAGAGGAAATTGAATCAGCTGAGTCTGATTTATAAAAGGCTGATCAGAACCCTGCAAACTTTCTTTCAATTTATTTATGAATAATGGTGAATGTAAATAAAAATAGAAATATTTTTTGTAAATTAAATCGTTATAGAAATTGAACTTACCCACTCGTTGATATAAAACTGCGGGTAGATCTTCTCTACCCAAAATACAAGCTTTCATTAGGTTATTTAATAGCGGTCGATTTAAAGCTATTAAAATATCCCCAACTTTTAACTTTAATTCTGGGTACTCATCTAAATAAGAAATAGGTAAATAATTCTCTATTTCCCATTTTGTATATCCTAAGCTGACATTAGCAATCTGAAATAACCTTGCCCCGGTCTCTTTATACTCTGACTTTTTAAAACCTTTGCCTGATATTAATGAAGCTATCTCGGCGACTCTACACCACGCCCACCCTTTCGGCAATTCAAACGGCTTTTCATCCTCACTAATTTCTGGCAGTGCTTTTGGCTTTTTGATTTTTTTATCTTTTACCAATTGTGCTTTTTCAGCGGCTATTCGCTCAAGCAATACTGAAGCGGGTTCGTCATTTGGATCTTGAGGCACTAATTTGCCACGCACTGCGAGCTCTAAAATAAGTTCGCGGAGTTTTTTAATGCCATGAAGTGAAAACTTTTTAGATGAGCCGCGCCCTGAGGACGATTTTTGCTCTATGGCCGTCGTCCAAATATCAAGGTGTTCTGTTATTAATTGCTCTGCGCTTGTGTTTGATGTTTTTGACTCAGCCATTACTTGCCCTCAGTATCTTTAGCAAGCGCAGCTGACAATATGCCTTTAAGCTGGTCGCGCAGTGCTTGTATGTCTGCTTGCTGCTTTGAGTAGTCGGCTAGTAACTCTTCTGGGTCGTGGCTTATTACCTCGCCTACATGCGGGTTTTTAATGTCGAGGTTGTAATTACGGGCAATAATATCGTCGATTGATACTTTCCACGCCTGCTCGGTCTCTGTTCGGCTTGCAAAGCCGTCTGCCTCATTACCCCACCATTCGAGCTCCGCTTTAAACTCTTCAAACTTCATAGGTTTAGTTTTGTTGTAATTTTTAACCCCAGCTGGGTATGGGTGCTCGTAAAACCACACGTCTTTCGTTGGTGTACCTTTGGTAAAAAACAGAATATTGGTTTTAATACTGGTGTACGGGTTAAACACGCCATTGGGTAAGCGTATTATGGTATGTAAGTTACATTCCTCCACCAATAGCTTTTTAATTTTGGTTTTTACGCCTTCACCAAACAAGGTGCCGTCTGGCAATACTACTGCGGCGCGGCCTTTAGTGTTGAGCACTTCTATAATGAGCTGTAAGAACAAGTCGGCGGTTTCGCGAGTTTGCATGTCGCTTGGGAAGTTTTTCTCTATGCCGTCTTCTTCGGTGCCGCCAAACGGAGGGTTGGTGATGATTACATCTACTTGGTCATCCCAGCTTGAAAGCGGTTTATTTAGTGTATTGCCGTGTTTAACTTGTACCGGTACCTCTATGCCGTGAAGCATCATGTTAGTAGTACACAGTAAGTGCGGGAGTTGTTTTTTCTCTACGCCGTGTATTTGCTTTTGAAGTATTTGGTGGTCGTCGCCGGATTGAACATAGTTTGCTTTTACATGATCGAACGCACACGCTAAAAAGCCACCAGTACCACAGGCAGGGTCCATGATTGACTCGTCTAGTTTTGGGTCGGTTACTGCCACTATAAATTTAGTGATGGCGCGCGGGGTATAAAATTCGCCGGCGTTACCTGCGCTTTGTAAATCTTTTAGTATTTGCTCGTATAAGTCGCCAAATAAGTGGCGCTCTTTTGAGTCGGTAAAGTCTATTTCGTTTAGCTTATTAATAACCTGGCGCAGTAGCGTGCCGTTTTTCATGTAATTAAAGGCATCGCTAAAGGCTTGGGTGACTACATAACCACGTGGGTTTTTATCTATGGGTGCGGTTAGGTTTTTAAGCTCTGGGAATAGCTTATCGTTTACAAACTCTAAAAGCTCATCGCCCGTTATGCCTTCGTTATCGGCTGCCCAATTGCGCCATAAAAATTGCTCTGGGATTGGCTCGCGGTAGTCATCTAATTCAAGCTCTAGTTCTTCTTCTTGCGCGTCGAATACTTTTAAAAATAGTAACCACGACATTTGACCAAGGCGTTGTGCGTCGCCATCCACACCGGCGTCTTTACGCATAATATCTTGAATTGATTTAATAGCTGAACTGATAGACATAGTATTCTCTTGTTTGATTATTTTTATAAACAGCGGCTAAAGGCAAATATGAAAGCTGTTTAATTTAAATGGTTCAATGCTTTGCTGTGGCTAATACATAGCGACAAAAAACATAAATTTAGGCTGTTTTAGGCGCTGGCATTTGGTAAATTTCGGCTTCCAGCTCTTTAAGGGCTTCCTCGTATTGTGGTTTGCCACCAAAGCCTTTTTTTACTATTTCACTTAGGCTGCCAATTTCGTTAAACGGCGCTACTTTAAGTGCTTGCATAGATTCGATTTCTTGCACGCCTACATCGGCGTATTTTAACAGAAGGTTCTCGAGAACAGTTTGTGCGGTACCCGAATATTTAGTGAAATAGTTACGCTTTTGTACGTTATCTGCGCGCTCTTTTCGGGTAAGGGGTGGTTGGTCGTAAACTACATGGCAGATCATATCAAATGGGTCCATGTCTTTGCCGACTTCTTCCTCAAGCGCTGACCAAATAATGCCTTCTTCGGCAAGTTCATCTATTACGGCTTGCTTACGATCTGACTCGTTCCAACGTTTTACAAAGTCATCCAATGAACTGTACTGCTTGCTCATGGTTTTACGGGTGTAATCTATAAATGACTCGGTAACCAGTTTACCGTCGGTATCGTAATACTGTACTCGCTCTGCCACTTTATTAACGGTAACACCCGATACTCGGTACTTAACCATTTTATTGGTTTCATCGTCCCATTCTCCATCAAGCGTGCCATCGCCTTTAGGGTCGTTAATGGTGTCGTTGTTGGCATCGGTTGTATCGTCAGTGACTTGGTCGCTAAATATGTTGTCTGGTGTCTCTGCGCTGGTTGTATCATCTTGTGATTCAATATCAACGTCTTCGTTTTCAATGTCGGTTGGCGTTACTTTAATTACTTTTTCTGGTGTGCCATCAAAACGTTCATCGGCAAACAACTCGGTGGCTTTTTTAAAGTCGAGTATGGTAAACCACAGCTTGCCGTAGCGGTCATCAATACGGGTACCACGACCAATAATTTGTTTAAACTTGGTCATTGATTGGATGTTTTGATCAAGCACTACTAGCTTACAGGTTTTAGCGTCTACCCCTGTGGTCATAAGCTCTGAGGTGGTAGCAATTACTGGGTAAGGGCGTTTAGGATTTATAAAATTGTCGAGCTGGCCTTTACCTAATTCATCGTCGCCAGTGATCTTCATCACGTATTTATCGTTTTTTGCCATTTGCTCTGGATTTAAGTTGGCAAGAGCGCGGCGCATACGCTCGGCGTGATCTATGTCGTTACAAAACACAATGGTTTTAGCCATAGGGTCGGTACGTTTTAAATAGTTGGTAATGGTTTCGGCCACTAGTTGTGTACGCTCGTCAATCACCATTGTGCGGTCAAAGTCTTTTTGGTTGTATATGCGGTCTTGTATTACTTCGCCGTTGTTATCAACCTGCCCTTTTGTTGGTCGCCAGCCTTGTAGGTCTACATCAAGGTCAACACGTACCACTTTATATGGCGCTAAAAAGCCATCTTCTATGCCCTCTTTAAGGGAATAGGTATAAGCAGGGTCGCCAAAGTAATCGGTGTTTGATACTTCTTCGGTTTCTTTTGGTGTTGCGGTTAAACCAACTTGAGCAGCCCCTTTAAAATAGGTGAGAATTTCGCGCCATGCGCTATCTTCACTTGCGCTACCACGGTGGCACTCGTCGATAATAATGAGGTCAAAAAAGTCTGGGTCTACTTGCTTAAAGGCTTTTTGAGATTCTTCTGGCCCCGTTAGTGCTTGGTATAGTGCTAGGTGTATTTCGTAAGCGGGGTCGATTGTTCTGCCGGTAATTTTGGTCATTGACGTACCAAACGGCTGAAAGTCATTAATACGTGTTTGATCAACTAATATATTGCGGTCGGCTAAAAATAAGATGCGTTTTTTAGCGCGTGACTTCCATAAGCGCCATATGATTTGAAACGCGGTATAAGTTTTACCTGTTCCTGTTGCCATAACTAGTAATACACGGTCTTTACCTGACGATATAGCCTCTACTGTTTTATTAATGGCTTGGAGCTGATAGTAACGCGGGTGTTTACCGCTGCCATCATCGTAATAGGTTTGGTTGATTATAGGAAGTTGCGATTCTGTATAGCCCTTGTAGGCACAATATTTAGCCCAAAGCTCTTGCGGTGATGGGAAGTCTTCTAAGCGTATTTCGGTTTCAAGGTTATGCGCATCTGGCGTGCCTAGCTTGGTTTTATCATGGAAAATAAAGCCATCGCCATTGGAGGCAAATATAAACGGCACATCAAGCAGCCTGGCGTAATCTAAGCCTTGTTGTAGGCCTTTGCCTACCTCATGCTTATTGGCTTTGGCCTCAATGACAGCAAGCGGCATACTGGGTTTATGGTAAAGGACTATGTCAGCCGATTTAACCGTTTTACGTACACCAAGTTGCCCACGGACGATTACTTTACCGTCACGTAATTTAACTTCTTGGCGTATTTGGGTTATATCATCCCAGCCTGCGGTTTTAACTGCGGGTAGAATAAACTTACTGATTATATCGGTTTCGCTGAGCTTTCTTTTATCCATAACTTAAACCATCCCTAAATACTACGCTATGAGCCAACAAGGCTTTGCGTACAACTCGTTGATTCAACGTGTTTCATGCTGTTTAGTGATGCTATATAAAATATAATGAATTAGCAAAAATAAAAGGTATTAAAAGTTAGCAAGCTGAGTTAATAAAAGTATTAAGCTAATTATTGCTATAACCAAGCTGAAATAGTAACTCATTGCTATATTGGTTCAGAAGGTTAAAAGCTTTTTCTTGCTTAACGTTCATCTGTCCGCCAAAAATTTTATACTTAAGTGAGCTATGTTTTTTAAACATCCTCAAGTTATCTTCAAGCAACTTACCAAAGTGATTGGCATACTCGGTAATGTGGTAATGATGCTGCTGGACGGTTTTAAGGTGTGCCGTTGCTTCAGATTCAAGGGATGTTAACTTTTCTATCTCTGCCAACAGTTCAACTTTTTTCATCTTTATTTTTTCGACTTTTTTATATGAACCTGTTACTGCAAAGTACATTGCCGGAGCTGCTATTATGCCACCTAAAACCATAAACCCTCCAGCCATACCAGCTCCACCTGCAGCGATAGAACCACCACCAAACCAAGCTAGTGTTGCGTTTGTTGCAGCTATACCAGAGAGTGAGGTAATAGCAGTACCTGTAGATGCACTACCTATAATGGTAACGACGCCCCAAGCACCAATAGCTGAAGTACCACCCACTAAACCACCAAACCCTGCTTTGAGTGAAGTTTTGAAACCATCGGAGAACTGCTTTAACTGAATTAAAGTTACTTTTTGATCAACTGACTTTCTGTCACTTGTAACATTAGATTTAGTTTGTAAAACCTTTCCAACTTTTTTTAAAAGCTTATTTGTTTTCTCTAATGTAAAACCGATAGAATTTAAGGCTTTATTCGTCTCATCATTAATCAGTTTTAAATTTTCAAATACTGGCTTATACAGGGTGTTGTGTAAGTCTTCGTAATGTTTATTTTGAAGTGCTAAGTGATAAGTACCACCTAATGAAAAACAACCAATTAAATATTTACCTGTAGATTTTAATATTTGCCTCTTATTGCTTCCTTGTGCAAAAAACACTCCCTCAAACTCATTCTCTAAGTACTCAAAAGACTCGTCGGAAATTTCAGTAAGTGTTTTATTACTATAATTTACTATGGCTTTATAAGCGGTAATGCTATTTTTTGATTGCTTTAAATGAGCAAGGTACTGCTCTTTGACTTCACTGTAATACATTAATTTACTTCCTTGTTAACCAATACCCAACTTTTGAAAATATAAATAAGAGAAGTCGGACAATTATTTTTAAGTTATAAGGTTACAGGATTTCTCTTATCAATATCACCAAGAATTCGCATAGAAATACACTTAAGTATTAGAGTCACACTTTTTCTAAATCATAAAACTAAAAAAGCGCCCTAGAATTGGGCGCTTTGCATTTCGGACAAATAAACAGGGTTATACAAATTTAAATAACAAATATTGCAGCATAGTTTTCATGCTACGCTTATTGCTTTGGCAATATTGCTCATAGTTAATTATGCCAATAGCAATCTTGGTACAGAATAAGGTCAGCGAAATAAACCAGGCAAAATTTTGAGTTGATTGATATTGAAAAAGCAGTAACGCTGAGCCACTAAAAGCAATAGTCGAATAGGCAATTTCTATTCGGTGTTGTCTAAAAGCTTTTAAAATTTTGAGCATTAAAAATCGTCATCAAAAGCATCAAAGCAGCCAACATCGTTTAAATCCGCTATCGAATCTTCAATCTCATAAACAGTCATTACTCTATTAGATTGGCCCACCACATTGCCGCCAACATCAACGATATTAGCGCTCGCATTTGTGATAGGTAGTCCTGTTGTTGGATTAATAGCAATATCACTAGCGTCGTTTTTCATTTTTTAAACCTCAATAATCATTAACTTATGCTTTAAACTTTAATGATTTCGTGATAAAAAAACAAACTTGTTTGACTGCGCAGCTCAGCAACAAACAGTTTGGATAAGTGGTTCCCCCTCCACTTACTTCACCTAATTTTTACTAAGCAAAAAAACCTTATTCTTTTCTAAAAAATTCATTAATAAGTTTATTTTGAAGGCGGTTTTGTCTGAAAGACAGGTTTTAAGCTCGCATTTTTCGGCACGAAAAACTGCAAAAAAAGCGTCTCAGAATGAGGCCAATAGCTCGCGTAATACGTTGGAGGCGAAGCCGGAAATGTATGGAGTCGCGCGAATGTACAGCTGGTCTGTACCAACCGCGATAGTGTTTCGCATCAGCGAAATTCGATTAAAATTTGGCACAAATTGATATCGAACCATCTATTTTCGTAGAAAATAAAAGCGAAGAAAAATGCGGATAATGGGGCACCCATCGCATTGTCTGTAGCGGCAGTATGGCGGTTGGTACAGGGCGGAGCACGGTACATTCGCGCGGGGTCTACAACGCTAGCGCGATAGCGCGTTGAGTCAGCTTGTTGCGGAGCAACATCAGAGCTGGCGTGCGTTTTAGGCCTATGGTTGAGTAGCGAAGCGACGAGGCCATCCGCTGAAAGCGGCCTCTCTTTAGTGTTTTCATCCCTCGTTTCATTAAAAGAGCAAACGTACAACGTCTTGCAATGAATACCGTAATATTTTTGCCTAATTGAAATAAAGAATAACCTATAAAGTAAGGCCTCCTCTTAAAGAGGAGGCCTTACTTTATAGGTTTAATTCACACAAATTTTCTACGTTTAAAAAACACGCTTATTAAAAATAAAAAATAAATTGGATAATTTTACATAAAACGCAATTAGTTCGTTTTCCGACATCCTATTTAGAAATTCCGAAATATCGCAATTCTATAGGAGTTTATAAATATGAATGACCAAAAACATACCCAACAATTTTCACCAAACAGTGAATCAACAAACACACCTAATCCATTACATCAATTAAGAAAAGCCGATAGCGTACTTAGTATTGTTCAGGCCGATATTCCTAAACCATGCATTATTGTGCCTTCGATATTAACAGCCGGAGAGGCTACACTGCTTGCTGCCGGAGCTGGCTCTGGAAAAACCTATATCTCTCAGTATATCGCAGCGTGTGTTGCTGCTGGCACTACTAGTTTTGGTAATGAGCCGTGCGAAGCTAAAAAAGTTTTGTATATTGATGCTGAATTAGGTTTGCATCAGATACAAACACGTTTTGGGAATATTTTTAACGCGATAGGTGCTGGACCTGGTGACCAATTTTTTAGAGTAATCCATAAAAAAAGCTTTAAAGGGGGAATACCCGACCTCGCAACACCTGACGGTTTTGATACACTCGCCAGTGATATTGAATGGGCCGATGTAGTGATTTTCGATAACCTATCCGCACTGTATACATCCGCAGAAGAGCTCAATCAAAACGACTGGAACTACTACAACAAATGTATTGATGCATTACGAAACGAAGGAAAGGCTGTTTTGATACTGCACCATACAGATAAAACAGGCAAAAACTACCGAGGCCATACTGAAATTGCGCGTGCAGTTGATAATGTGCTCATTGCAGCAAAAGATTTAAAACTGAGTACTAATGCAGTGACTGTGGTTGATATAGCGCAGTCTAAATCACGCAACGGCGCCAGTAGTGAAAAGCTTATGAGTATCGCGTTTGGTGATGTATATAACGAAGGACGGTTTTTAATGGTTCGCGCCAAATAAGCGAGCAATTTTGCATGCTCGGGAGTTATATAAATTATGACTCCTGATTTAGTGAACCCGAATGCAAAACGATAACGACTATACTCATCAATACGCACGCTATTTTGACATTGATATGCGATATAACGTAGGTGCTAACAACTATCAAAAAGGTATAAACCGTACTGCTCTAACAGTCCTAATTGCGGTCAGGTTTTCTATTGTCGCGCCAGTGATTACTCGCTGGCTCTACAATATTAGTCAACCCCAAGCACTTGCCCATTTAAATAAGTTAGTAGATGAAAAGCTGTTAACGATGGTCCCTACACACAGAAGTCCTGATGGGCGGGTTTATATTCCAACTTACTCAGGAGCTAAATACGCACAAGAGCAAACCAGTATTGATACTTACTTTCGCTCAAAATCAAACCCCGCACTGCAGGTTAACTACAACCACATAATGCACGACCTGATGAATACATTTGTTGCCCTTCGCGGATTACATAACCATACCTCAGACGGCGTTTACAGGCCGCTATGGACAGGATTTTTATCTGAGCCAGAATTCAAACGATTATATAACCAAGGCAGTGCGCGAATTGTAGACGGTGTGGCCGTATTACCAGATAAAGCCGTCGTTGCCATCGAAATTGAAAACTCATTTAAAAATAAATCGACGCGTCAGACTATCCTGCTCAAATACCTCGACTCACTTAAAGCAGGCCACTACCAACAGGTATTTATATTTTCACAATCTACGCAAATATTTGAAGATATAAAAAGATTACACACCCAGTTACTGACAGAGCTCCCAGAGCGCATAAATAAGAGAACCCAACAACCATTCATGACTCACAAAGATGCTGCGTTATTACAATCTGCGATTGTGTATCGCACAAAATTTTGCGATGAAATTACCGCCCTATTCTATTCATAAGAAAGAGCATCAAAATGATGCTCTAGAAGTTAATGGCGATTAGACCACTGCGCAATAATATCCAATGTCAAATGGCTTGCATAACAAGCTAAAATCAATAGTACATACGAGTTAGCTGCCATATCTGTAATTAATGGTATATCACAGACCTTTTTGTAATGAAGCCAACACGATAACGCAAATGTGTAGCCGCTTATGGAGCACACATCTGAGAGTGTTCGAACTATCACCCCGAACTGCCATTTTATTGGTTTATTTTTCATAATATCTCTTATGTATATGACCTATTTTAATTAGGTATGCACAACTAAGAGGCATTGTTGATATTTCGCATAGAATATCAAAACGATAAAATTTGAATGTAAAAAAGGAGTGAATATTATTCACTCCTTTTTATTTTTAACCTGTCTACATTAGGTAACTAAGACCGCGCATTCGGGCCCTGCCGCCAAAACAATCGCTATATTGTTTTCTCCCTACATAACCCTGTACGTCATACAGAGTATGAATATTCATTTAAATGCAGTGAATCACCACAAAGGCTCTTCAGGTAGGTAAGCCTGTTTAGCGCCAGGCTCGGTGCAATTTTTTGGAGTAATGAACATGCAGTGTGTAACTTATTTTTGGTTCTATACATATAACTAGTAGCGTTGCAGGGAAATAAAAAAGCGAACCACGTGGTTCGCTAAAGGTTTTTAGGTATTTTCTAATATATCTAACCAATGGCACTCTGTAGCTGCAAAATACTCATTCGGTTTTAGCATAAATAGTTGCTCAAATTCTGCAGTAAACAACCCACAAAATTTTGTTATTTCTTCAATATGTATGAGTAAAAAAGCATACATCTCAATACCTTCCAAATACCTCTCCGAGAACTCAGGATTAGCAGCTAGTAACTGTTGAGAAATACTAATACCCAGCACACACCCCACGCTATCTCGGTGTAAATAAACGTAATTGGTGAAGCCCAGTTCAAGTTCTTGCTTATCAACAACATCAGCTAGTAGCAAAATTGTAGAGCTGTCATCCCACGGTGATCTACTAGCGCGTACATATTGGCGAATAAACGGCGATTTTTGGTCTTTCATGTTTTTTCCTAGTGATTTGTCCTAAAACTAACTAGGCATAAGTCAGGAGAAAAATTGAAAGGTAATAGATAAACGACGTAAATTTGCAAAACACCTCAAAAACATTAAGGTTAAGATATTGTTTCAAACATTGAGAATTTAAGATGAGTGATTTTATATGGTTATTACCGGCTGCTGTGTTGACGATAATTCTAATTAAGCTTGTTAAACAAGCTAAGAAAGTAGATTAAGTAAAAAACTTAACTTTTTTGATATAGCCGACGGTAGTTAAAGTGATCAAAAAGTCACTTTAAGGCCTTAAATCCGGCTTAATGTTCCCTAAAAGGCACTTTATTGTGAAAAGTGAAAAACACAAAAATGCGTTTTAATTTTTTACGCTTCTAATTTGATTTACACTCTATTGTATAAGGAACCTGAACAAAATTAGCCAGTATCTACTTTGCTTGGCATTAACACGTATCAAACGCTTTACTCGCAACAAAATAGACACTATAGTATCCATTAACCCTATTTAAAATCCACTTTAGATACACACATGTCTTTTTTGAGGTTCTATTATTAATTATTTATTATTAAGCGAAGGTGATGTGCAGCTAGCTTTTGCTGAGCATCTAAAAGAACGCCGCAAAAAAGCAAAGATGTCACGTGAGGCGTTAGCTAAAAAAAGTACGGTACCTGCTTCTACAATAAAAAAGTTTGAGGTTACAGGACTTATTTCATTCAGGCAGCTATTACTTTTGTGGCAATCTCTCGACGATTTGACTCGTTTATATGAATTAACAAAAGCGCCAACTCAAGGTAAGAATGCGCCAACGTCAATTGCTCAGGTATTAAACAATGGCCTTTAAACCCATAGAAAAGCTAGAAGTAAAACGTACACTGTCAGACTCAACAGAGTTAATGGTTGGTGTACTTGCTCAAAATAGACAAGGTGTTTACTTTCAATTCGATCAAGGCTATATAGACACATATGGTAATCTTTCGCCATTTTCACTCGCCTTCAATAGAGATGTTCAGTTAGCACCCAAAAGCCCACATAATGGATTGCATGGGGTCTTTTCTGATTGTTTACCTGATGGGTGGGGGCTATTACTACAGGACCGTGTATTCAGACAAAATAATATAATGCCTAACTTTGTTACAGCAATGGACCGCTTATCTTTTGTTGGCCATTCGGCTATGGGAGCATTATCGTTTACACCTGAAACTCATTATGATGGCACAAATGACGATGAAGCTGGTCTTGCTACATTAGGCCAACAAGCCCAAGCAATATTTGACGGACAAACAGAAGAAGTACTTTCTGCGTTAGTGGCTGCTGGTAGCTCCGGCGGTGCACGCCCAAAAGCCCAAATTTATTTTTCTGACAATAATATACAAGAATGTAGAACAAAACCTAAAACAGGTGATGATGCTTGGTTAATAAAATTCACATCCAAAAACCTCGCTTTAGGACATGAGGAAGGGTTATGTGAAGCTGTGTATTTGGATTTAGCTGAACAAGCGGGATTAAACCCTCCTCAGAGATTACTGGTACCCGCCCCAGAAGGGACCGGTGCAAAGCAATGGCTTGCCCTAAAACGATTCGATAGGTTTAAATTAATGGGTAATAAAATGGGCTGCAAACATATGCATAGTGCATGTGGCTTGCTTGATGCTGATTTTCGCACACCTACATTAGATTATGAAGATTTAATTAAAGCGAGCCGTGTTTTATGCAAATCACCTGCTGCAGGGCAATTACAATTTCGTCGGGCTATGTTTAATTTATTTAGCTGTAACCAAGACGACCACAGTAAAAACTGGGCTTTTTTACAAGAAGATTCTGGTGAGTGGGATTTAGCGCCTTTTTATGATGTCACTTTTAGTCCTCACCCTTTTAATGAGCATGCTACTTCGTTTGCTGGATTTGGAAAAAACCCGCCACTAAAAGCGATTCAAAAGCTAGCTTCTGCTGCTGGTTACGCAAATTGGAAGCAGGTACAAGTTATCATATCTGAAATAGCAGAGATTATTTTAAACTTTAAAAACACAGCAAAAGCGCTCGACGTAAATAAGCAAACGATTAGTTTAATAGAGCAACAGCTTGATAATACGTACGCCATAAATAAGCATTTAATAGGCAGTTAATTGTATTAAGCTAATAGTATTGATTTATTTATAACTCTAAAAAGGCAGCGGCAACTTTATTTCTAATTGACATTTCTAATGTCTATTTCAATGACCCTAGCAAACATGACTTCAAACTACGTTTAATTCATTTAGCTGATCAGATTGAGTTACATTATCTACCAGTACTCTTACTTACTTGGAATCTTATTTAAGCGTTTTTAGATTTAAATAATATCGATTCAAAAATTATGGTAGTTTGTGTTTTTAATTTTTTAGTTAATACAATTTGCCTTTTAAGGCTGTTTTTAAGATACTAACTAAGTGCTAACGAGTTACGTAAAATCGTAGCACAAACTATAGTACGACAAAGTAATAGATTGTTTTATATAGATTTAATTAAAAACCTCATAACTATCACAGTTAATGCATTTGCTATTTATAAGTAGAGCCACTATTAACCTCTTTTATTAATATAATTTATAAAACAAGAATCGGTAGGGGTTTTGTTTTAAATTTAAGCGCCGTATTAATTGAATTCTTAACTCTGTTTTTTATCACCATTTTTAAAATTATTGTTATGCTGGATAGTTTTAGAATGTAGAGCGCTTGTAATCGTTTACTTGCAAAACGCTACCAAATTATTAATGTTGATTTCAGTTTTCAATTTTGGAGTTAAAAACAATGAATGCTTATATATGGGCAATCCCTGCACTCACACTTACCATAATTTTGCTCAAACTAATAAGTGACTCAAGCAAAAAATAACATAGTGAACATTTAATTTAATAGGCTGCTTCTAAATTAGCTCGAAAATATCTAAGCATTAATTAATTACTTTAAATGCCCAGTAATACACAGCCTCATTTGTTATTGGGTTTAATTATTAATTAGCCGCGACTTGCTTAAATGGATTTCGTGTATCTTGGTGCTCATCTAAATTACGCATTAAAATGGCGTGCTCTAAATTAATACCTTCATCTAGTGGAATTTTTACAATATGCCCTGAGCCTTTGGCATCGCTAATACTTTCGCCCTTTTTGTTTTGCATGTATTCAAGCTCAAACGTAATGTTTCCTTGCGGTGTCATCAGCTCCAAAGAATGCCCAACACAAAATTTATTTTTAACGTCTATTTCAACTAGTCCATTTTCGCAGCGCCCTAGTACTTCACCCACAAATTGCTGCTGAGTTGATACCGAGTGACCGTATTCGTAGTTTTGATATTCTTGGTGAGCATGGCGCTTTAAAAAACCTTCGGTATAGCCTCTATGTGCTAAGTTCTCAAGCGTCTTAAATAAGTTTGTATCGAATGGTTTACCCGCAACCGCATCATCTATTGCTTTACGGTATACCTGAGCGGTGCGCGCAACGTAATAAAATGATTTAGTACGCCCTTCTATTTTTAAACTATGTACGCCCATTTTTGTAAGTTGTTCAACATACTGCACGGCACGCAAATCTTTTGAATTCATAATATAAGTGCCATGCTCATCCTCAAACGCAGGCATATACTCACCTGGGCGACCTTGCTCTTCAAGCATAAATACATCGTTACTTGGCACGCCTTCGCCAAGAGTAGGAATTACCTGTTTCGGATCAAACTTATGTACCATTTCGCCGGTTTCGTTCTCAGTACCGGGTTTAACATCGTATTCCCAACGGCATGCATTCGTACATGTACCTTGATTTGGATCGCGCTTATTTATATAACCCGAGAGTAAACATCGTCCAGAATAAGCCATACATAATGCACCATGCACGAATACTTCTAGCTCGGTGTCTGGACACTGTCTGCGTATTTCCTTTATTTCTTCAAGCGATAGCTCGCGAGATAAAATAACACGCTCAATACCTTGCTTTGCCCAAAACCGCACGCTAGCGTAGTTAACGGCATTTGCTTGCACTGATAAATGAATCGGCATTGTTGGCCATTTTTCACGAACAAGCATAATTAAACCCGGATCGGACATAATCAGCGCATCGGGCCCCATTGCTATTACGGGCTCAATATCACGTAAATACGATTTAACCTTAGCGTTATGTGGTGCAATATTTGATACCACATAAAACTTTTTATTTAATGCGTGAGCTTCATTAATACCTACTTGTAAGGTCTCTAAGTCAAACTCATTATTACGCACACGCAAACTGTAGCGAGGCTGGCCGGCATAGACTGCGTCAGCACCATAAGCAAAGGCGTAACGCATATTTTTTAAACTGCCTGCAGGGCACAATAGTTCAGGTATAAAACGGCTTGAAGAAACAGGTGACATTTGCGCTCCCTACAACAAAGGACATTAAGCCAATGGTGTGCGTTATAAATTTAAATATAAAAGCAGAAGCGCGGCAGTATAAAGAGCACTAAAATTATGCCTTTGATCAAGATCATAAAATTGTAATTGAACTGGTTTTTAATAAAATTAGGATTTTTCAGCTAAAGCGCGTATAATTCGCGCCCGTTAATATTCACACTTTTACTTATAAATTATTGGAGCATAAAGATGGCTTTAGAGCGTACTTTCTCAATCGTAAAACCTGATGCAGTAGCTAAAAACCACATCGGCGCTATCTACAACCGTTTCGAAACTGCTGGCCTTAAAATCGTTGCAGCTAAAATGGTTCACCTTTCACAAGAGAAAGCTGAAGGCTTCTACGCTGAGCACAGCGAACGTCCTTTCTTTGGCGCTTTAGTTTCTTTCATGACTTCTGGCCCAGTAATGGTTACCGTTCTTGAAGGCGAAAACGCTGTTCTTAAAAACCGTGAAATCATGGGTGCTACTAACCCTACTGAAGCACTAGCTGGTACTTTACGTGCAGACTACGCTGACAGCATCGACGAAAACGCTGTTCACGGTTCTGACGCTGTTGAATCTGCTGCTCGCGAAATCGCGTACTTCTTCGCTGACGAAGAGCTTTGCCCACGTACTCGTTAATTTGAGTTTCACAGTTAACCCTGTGATGCAAAGTATGAAAAGGGCTTTCGAGCCCTTTTTTAGTCATTAATTAAAGTATTACACTGGCATATTTGATGTTTTACTTAATGATTAAAGTGAGTGAATTGTGTACAATTCGCCCTTGTAAATTTTATCACCACCGTTACTGATTAAGGTTGTTTCATGACCACTGCGCAAAAAAAGATTAACTTATTAGATTTAAACCGAGATGCAATGCGTGAGCTATTTGTATCGTTCGGTGAAAAGCCATTTCGTGGCGATCAGGTGATGAAATGGATCTATCATTTTGGCGTAGATAACTTCGACGAAATGAGCAATGTAAATAAAAAGCTTAAAGAAAAGCTTAAAGCTGAGTGCGAAATTGTAGCCCCTGAAATATCAGTTCGCCAGCAAGCGAGCGACGGTACAATCAAATACGCATTAGTACTTGAAGGCGGACAAGAAGTTGAAGCCGTGTGGATCCCTGAAAAAGAGCGTGCAACGCTGTGTGTATCATCACAAGTTGGCTGCGCCCTTGAATGTACTTTTTGCTCTACCGCACAACAAGGCTTTAACCGTAACTTAAAAGTTTCAGAAATTATTGGCCAAGTATGGCGTGTAGCTAAAGATATTGGCCTAGATGGCAACAGCGAAAAGCGCCCTGTTACTAACGTAGTAATGATGGGTATGGGCGAGCCATTACTTAACGTTAAAAACGTAGTACCAGCAATGGAGTTAATGATGGACGATTGGGGCTTTGGTTTATCTAAGCGCCGCGTAACATTAAGTACATCGGGCGTAGTACCTGCACTTGATTTATTAAAAGAAAAAATTGACGTAGCACTTGCTATTTCACTTCACGCGCCAGATAACGCACTGCGTGATATTTTAGTGCCTATTAATAAAAAGTACCCTATTGAAGAGTTTTTAGCCGCATGTCGTCGTTACATTGATGGCTCTAAAGCCAATAAAGATGTAACAATTGAGTACGTAATGCTTAACGGCGTAAACGACAGCACCGACCAAGCTCACGAATTAGTTAAAACGTTAAAAGGCACGCCTTCTAAAGTAAACCTTATCCCGTTTAACCCGTTCCCAGGTAACGAATATACACGTTCAAGCAATAGCCGAATTGACCGTTTTTCTAAAGTATTACAAGCTGCTGGTATTACTTGTATTGTTCGCCGAACTCGAGGTGATGACATTGACGCCGCATGTGGGCAATTAGCCGGCGATGTAGTTGACCGCACTAAACGTATGGCGAAAAAGAAAATGCGTGACGATAACAAAATCTCAGTTAACATCCAGCAAGCCTAAATTTAGTTAAATTACTAAAAGCCCTCCTGTTAAATCGTTTATTATTAAATAATTGATGCAACATGAGGGCTTTTAGGTAATATAGGCAATATGGACAAAAATAAAGAGATAAGGTAATGCGATCTATACTTGCTATAACACTATCGGCACTGGCTTTAAGTGGCTGTGTTACCGAAAGTAGTTATAACGGCAGTAATAAGCCCGTTGTCAAAAATAAAATTAATAACGCCGGGGCAGCACGCACTCGAATAGCTTTAGCCTTACAGTATCTAAAAACAGGTAATAATTCACAAGCAAAATACAACCTAGAACGCGCTGCTGAATTCGCTCCCAACTTACCTGAAGTTCACTACTCTATGGCATATTACTATCAGCAAGTAGGTGAAAACCCATTAGCCGACAGAGCCTATCAAAAAGCATTAGATATAAAGCCTGATGATCCTAATACACTTAACAACTACGGTGTATTTTTGTGTGGTATTGATGAGTACGACCGTGCCACCGACCAATTTTTAAAAGCCATTGAAATTCCAACGTATATTCGTGTTGCCGAGAGCTACGAAAATCTAGCGTTGTGCGCCATTGAATTTGATGATTTTGAAAACGCAGAAACATACTTTAAACAAGCGCTTAATCATAGCTCTCAACGAACCTCTACTCTTATAAGCTTAGCGGCTCTGTTTTATGCAAAAAGTGACTTATACAAAGCAAACGACATTCTTAAAAAACATGACGACACAGGCCGAGTATCTTCGCGTGCTTTAATGCTTAGCTATTTAGTTAAAAATCGTATGGGTCGAATAGAAGAAGCCGAAAAAGTAGCAAGCACACTTTTACAAACCTATTCTACTAGTAACGAAGCATACGCAATTAGAGAGCAACGCACACGATTTAACGAATTTGAAATGCTGCGCGAGAAATATCGTAAGGCAAAACTCAATGAGTTAAAAGCTGATGCAGACAGCACGTATATAAGTGCAAAACCAAAAATAAAAATAGTAAGAAAAAAGGCACCTAATCAAGACAGCACAACAAGCCTGATTATTAAGCAACCGGCACAATTAACCCCAGCAAAGCCTGAACAAAACACGCAAGATGCGAATCCGGTCATAGCCAGAAATGATATGAACACAAGCGCAGAAACAACTGTTGATGAAGTTGCAACAACACCAGAAGTGACTCCAAAAAAAGTTACACCTAAAGCACCTGTAACACCAATTGCAAAACAGCCAGTACAAGCTGAAACAAAACAAATTAAACCCTCAGGGCCATCAACAGATACATCTGCGGTATTACTTGCGTTAACAACTCAACCAAATACAACAAATATGCCTGAGTCCGTTGTTGAAGAACCTGTTACTAAGTCAAGCACAGCAGCAGCTTCAACGGTAACAGCTAAAGTAGTACCAGCACAACCAAAAGAAGAGGTGAAAATTATTTCTTTTGGGGCGCCTAAAACGGCTAACTTTAATTCTCCTCAAATAAATCAGCCAGCAGTCACGACGAACACGACAGCTGCCAATAACGACTCAAATGTTGTTTTTTACGAAGCCACTAAAAACGAAGATATTTTTGAAACGAGTGATTACCAAAGCGGTAATGATGTTACATTTACAAATTTAGCGTCAAATAAGCAAACAGCATTACCTATGCTAAATCCTAAAGTGGCTCCATTACGAGTGCCTTTTCATATCATTGAGTTTGGTGAAAACCTATTTAGCATTTCGGTGCGATACAATGTTAAACTACAAAAGCTCCTACAATGGAATGGATTAAAAGAGTCGGATCGGGTCATGAATGGCAGCAAAATTTACTTAAACGATCCTAATATTTATTACGAAATTAAATCTGGCGACTCCCTTTACGATATTGCTACCCAGAAGCAAGTATTAATTGATGAATTAATGCGATGGAATAAATTAAGTCCTGATATAGAGCTAAAACCAGGACATAGACTTTTACTAGTGGATCCAGACTCATACCTATTATGAATGAAGAAAATACGCAAAGCGAGCAGCCTACAGTAGGCCAAATTTTAAAAGCACACAGAGAGCAAGCCAAGGTAAGCATTGAAACCATCGCTAAACCACTAAAGCTATCTGAGTTTCAAATTAAGCACCTTGAAAATGACGACTTTCAAGCGTTAGGACCTATTACTTTTGTTAAAGGCTACATAAAGAACTATTGCCGCGAATTAAAGGTAGATAGCGCCCCTATATTAGCTATGTTGCCAGCGCCACCTGAGCCAGCAAAACCAGCGAACATGCAAAGCTTTTCTCGTCGTACAGAAAAAGAAGCCAGCGATAGCCGTTTAATGTTAGTTACCTACGTTATAATAGCCATTGTTATTGGCTCCTCAGCTTTATGGTTTTGGCAAAACGCCACCCCCATAGAAGAGCAAACCACAAATATAAATATTGGCAACACTATAATGAGTGAACGCCAAGCCATTCAATCAACGAATATTGAACAGCAAAAATCGGCAAACGACGCTGATGAGTTACGCCAAGAGCCTGTTGAGCAAAGTACAGATTTAACAAATAACGAAATAACACAAACAGTTAACGAACAAACTGCAGAGTCAGATACCGATAAAGCCAACATCAGCACAATAGAAATGCTATTCAATGACGAGAGTTGGGTCGAAATACACGACGGAGAAGGCGAAAAAATAGCCTTTGGCGTTAAAAAAGCAGGTTACAGAATGACTGTTTCTGGCACACCTCCTTTTGCTGTTGTGCTTGGTAAGCACAATGTAGTTAACATTACCTTAAACGGTGAGCCAGTGGATATCTCGGCTTTTCCTAAGAACCGTTTAGCCAAATTTACATTACCATTAGCAGAGTAGTCGCTATGTTTTCAGAATCACCAATTAAACGCAGAAAATCCACCCGTATTAATGTAGGCAATGTGCCTATTGGCGACGGCGCTCCAATTGCCGTGCAGTCGATGACTAATACCGACACCATGGACGTTGATGCAACCGTTGCACAAATTCAAGCCATACAAGATGCTGGCGCCGACATAGTACGAGTATCGGTACCCACTATGGACGCAGCTGAAGCGTTTAAAAGTATAAAAGAGCAGGTCAGTATTCCGCTTGTTGCCGATATTCACTTTGATTACCGCATAGCCCTAAAAGTGGCAAAGTATGGCGTAGATTGCTTACGTATAAACCCTGGTAATATCGGAAGCGAAGAGCGCATTAGAGCTGTTGTTGATTCAGCTCGCGAGCACAACATCCCTATTCGTATTGGCGTTAATGGCGGCTCACTTGAGCGCGATTTACAGGAAAAATATGGTGAACCAACACCTGAGGCGTTATTAGAATCAGCAATGCGCCATGTAGATATATTGCGTCGCCTTGATTTTGATCAATTTAAAATATCGGTAAAAGCATCAGACGTATTTTTAGCTGTTGGCGCATACCGCTTGCTTGCAAAAGAAATAGACCAGCCTTTGCATTTGGGTATCACTGAAGCTGGCGGCATGCGTTCAGGTTCGGTTAAATCGGCTGTTGGCTTAGGCATGTTACTAGCTGAAGGTATTGGCGATACATTACGAGTATCACTCGCCGCCGACCCGGTACAAGAAATAAAAGTAGGCTTTGATATATTAAAATCACTGCGCATTCGCTCTCGTGGTATTAACTTTATTGCCTGCCCCAGCTGCTCACGCCAAGAATTTGATGTAGTAAGCACTATGAACCAACTAGAAGAACGCCTTGAAGATATAATCGAACCGGTTTCTGTATCGGTTATTGGTTGTGTAGTAAATGGCCCTGGTGAAGCACTCGTCAGTGATATTGGCCTTGCCGGTGCAAATCGCCGTTCTGGTTTGTATATTAATGGTGAACGTCAAAAAGCCCGTATCGACAATAACAATATTGTTGAGCAACTAGAGGGCTACGTTCGCGATTTCATAGATAAAAAACAAAGCCAAACCCCTATCGATGTAAAAATAGTCGAATAAATAACGTATAAACCGCCAAGCACTCGTGTTTGGCGTTGACCTGTATAATAATAGATTGACCTAAGCATTCATAAGATACAGAGTTCAACGCTTCATTTGGACTTTATATCAAAGAAATACTTTTAATAATGGTAGTTTCTTTTAATTCCACGACGCTCGCATCTTGGGGTCGTTTGGGTATATAATATCGGGTCAATTTTTAGCATTCTCGTTGTGTAAGCATTTTTTATTACACATAAACAGTAATTAGGATTTATCAGTGGCAAAACAAATTCAGGCAGTTCGCGGTATGAACGATTGTCTGCCGGGCGATACACAAATTTGGCAGAAAGTAGAAAACATTTTACGCGAGACTGTAGCATCGTTCGGTTATCAAGAAATTCGTTTTCCTATTGTAGAATCAACAGATCTATTTAAACGCTCTATTGGTGAAGTAACCGATATAGTAGAAAAAGAAATGTACACCTTTGCTGATCGCAACGGCGATTTACTGACTCTTCGCCCTGAAGGCACTGCAGTCTGTGTACGCGCTGGTAACGAAAACGGCTTATTGTATAACCAAGAGCAACGTCTTTGGTATATGGGCCCTATGTTTCGTCACGAACGTCCGCAAAAAGGACGTTATCGTCAATTTCACCAATTTGGTTTAGAAACCTTTGGTATTGCCACAGCCGATATAGATGCTGAAGTTATTTTATTAACAGCACAGCTGTGGGAAGCATTTGGCATTACCGAGCATGTACGATTAGAGCTTAATTCATTGGGGTCTAATGAAGCTCGCGCACAATACCGCGATGCGCTTGTTGCTTACCTTGAACAACATACTGACGTGCTTGATGAAGACTCAAAACGCCGCATGTATTCAAACCCATTACGTGTGCTTGATAGCAAAAATCCTGACGTACAGGCAATATTAGTTGATGCGCCTAAACTTTCAGAACATTTAGATGCTGAATCAAAAGAACATTTTGAAAATTTATGTGAACGTTTAGACGCTGCTGGCGTCTCATACACGGTTAACGAAAAATTGGTACGCGGTTTAGACTATTACAACCGCACAGTATTTGAATGGGTAACCGACAGCCTTGGCGCGCAAGGTACTGTGTGTGCTGGCGGACGCTACGATGGCTTAGTTGAGCAACTTGGTGGAAAGGCAACTCCAGCAGTTGGTTTTGCAATGGGCCTAGAGCGCTTAGTTTTGTTACTTCAGGCACTTGAATGTGTTGGTGACATTCGCCGTAATGCTGATATATATTTAGCGGCAATGGGCGACAAAGCAAGTATTCAAGCCCCGATTATTGCGTCTGAACTACGCCGTGATGTGGCTGGCCTTCGAGTGATGGTTCATGCGGGTGGCGGAAACTTTAAAAAACAATTAAAACGTGCCGATAAAAGCGATGCACTTGTTGCCGTAATTATTGGTGAAGATGAATTAGAACAAGGCGTTGTGACCATAAAGTATTTACGTGAACGTAAAGAACAAGTCACATTAGAATTAGAACAAGCTAAAGCGCTACTAGCTGAGCTTATAAACGGCTAAGCAGATATTAGAGGTAATCATGGATATACATTCAACAGAAGAAGAACAAGCAGAAGCAATTAAACGCTTTTTCCGTGAAAACGGTCTTTCACTGGCACTTGGTGTAATTGTCGGCTTAGGTGGCTTATATGGTTGGAAAGCTTACAACCAAAACCAAATTACAACCGCTGAGCAAGCGTCAGATTCTTACACTAAATTAGTTGAAGGTGATGATGTTTTATCATCAGCTGATGCTTTTATCAGTGAAAATAAAGATACAAACTATGCAGCACTTGCGGCGTTTGTTGCCGCTAAAGATGCGGTAGAAGCACAAAAGTTAGATGTTGCTAGCGAAAAGTTAAGCTGGATTGTATCAAACGTTGATAATGCAGAATTAAAAGCGATTGCGATTACACGTTTAGCGCGTATTCAAATTGCACAAACTAATTTTGACGATGCTTTAAGCACACTCAATGCACCATTACCTGAAGCATTTAATGCAAACGTTGCAGAGCTCAAAGGCGATATTTATGCCCAGCAAGGTAATAAAGAGCAAGCACGTACTGCTTATCAAGCTGCGGTAGATGCAGGAGGGTTAACAGGCAACCCTTTATTACAAGTTAAGTTAGATGACCTAGCAGTAACTAGCCCAGCGGCATAAGGTTTTAGGTATGAAAAAATTAACGACCGCAACCCTTGCCCTATGTATGGCAACGCTAATGGGTTGTTCATCAAGTGATGAAGAAGACGAACTAGTCCTTCCAGAAATCGTCAATCAATTTGAAACTGATGTGGTTTGGCAAGAGTCGGTAGGTAGCGGCGTAGAGCATTATTTTTCTCGCTTAACACCTGCTGTTTACAAAGACACTGTTTATGTTGCTAACCGCGAAGGTCAAGTAGAAGCGTTATCGCTTACTAACGGCGATGTACAGTGGGACACTGACGTACGCCAAGACACCTCATTTTGGCCTTGGAGCGACGACGGTTCAGCAAAATTATCAGGCGGTATATTACAAGCTTATGGTAAACTGTATATCGGTTCTGAACATGGCTTTGTTGTAGCACTCGATCGCGAAACCGGCGAAGAGGTATGGCGTAAAAACGTACCAGGTGAATCACTTTCAAAAGCAGCAGCAGGCGATGGCTTAATATTTGTAAACTTAGGTTCGGGTAAATTACTAGCACTTCACCCAGATACTGGTGAAGAGCGTTGGAGCTTTGAACAAGAAGTACCAGCACTTACATTACGCGGACAAAGTGCACCTACTGTTGCAAACGGTGGTGTTTTAGTTGGCCTTGAAACAGGTAAATTAAGCGTATTAATTTCAGAAAGTGGTTACTCAGCTTGGAGCGCAGAAATTGCAGCTGCAAAAGGTGCTTCAGAATTTGAACGCCTCGTTGATGTAGATACGCAGCCGCTTATTAGCGGCCCATACGCTTATGCAATTGCATACAACGGCAACTTAGCTGCAGTGGATATTCGCTCTGGTAATGTTGTTTGGAAACGTGAATACAGCAGCTACCGCGAAATTTCGATGGATGCACAAAGTATTTATGTAGTAGACAGCAACGGCGTTGTTTATGCATTAGATAAAAATTCAGGTATTGAACGTTGGAGCCAGCCCGCACTTCGTGGTTGGTACTTAACAGGTCCTGCTGTTACAGGTAACTATTTAGCCCTAGGCGACCAAGAAGGTAACCTACACTGGCTAAACAAGGAAACTGGCGAGTTAGTAGCGCGTGAAGACTTTGACAGCTCAGGCTTCTTTGTTGAACCTGTTGTTGCCGACGACAAACTGATATTATACACCCGTGACGGTGAAGTAAGTGCGGTAACAATACCAAACTAACTTACTAATAGTCATATGGTTTTTATAAGGCTTCGCTCTGCGAAGCCTTTTGTTGTTTTTTAAAGAGGTAGTTTATGCTTCCCGTGATCGCTCTAGTTGGGCGACCCAATGTGGGCAAATCCACATTATTTAACCGTTTAACACGTACTCGTGATGCACTCGTAGCCGATTTCCCAGGTTTAACACGAGATAGAAAATATGGCCAAGCT
Organism: Pseudoalteromonas sp. PSi26; assembly: GCF_054960575.1. Classification (NCBI taxonomy): domain Bacteria; kingdom Pseudomonadati; phylum Pseudomonadota; class Gammaproteobacteria; order Alteromonadales; family Pseudoalteromonadaceae; genus Pseudoalteromonas; species Pseudoalteromonas sp. PSi26. The sequence goes on from NZ_JBHNYT010000019.1 coordinate 47,456, forward strand.
AGTTACGATGGCTATGAATTTATCGTGGTAGACACGGGCGGTATTGATGGCACTGAAGAAGGCATCGAGATCGAAATGGCTGACCAATCGCTACTTGCAATTGAAGAAGCCGACATCGTACTGTTTTTAGTTGATGCCCGCGTAGGCATGACCGTTGCCGACCAAGCTATTGCTAATCATCTTCGCAAGCAAGACAAAAAATGTTTTGTTGTTGCCAATAAAACCGATGGCATTGACGCTGATTCAAACTGTGCTGAATTTTACCAGTTATCGCTGGGTGAAATTCATCACATTGCAGCAGCGCATGGTCGCGGTATTACGCTTTTACTTGAGCACACACTTCAGCCTGTTATTGCCGAACTAGCAGCACAAGATGAAGACGTAGCCGATGACGATGAAGAGCTAATAGACCTTTACGAAGAAGGTGAAGGCGATGATACCGACCATCAAGCATTTGCAGATAAACCGGTAAAGCTTGCAATTATTGGTCGTCCCAATGTAGGTAAGTCAACACTTACAAACCGTATACTAGGTGAAGAACGTGTAATTGTGTACGATATGCCTGGTACAACGCGCGACTCTATCTATATCCCTATGACACGAAACGAAAAAGAGTACGTGTTGATCGACACAGCCGGTGTTCGTAAACGTAAAAAGGTAAGCGACGTAGTAGAAAAGTTCTCAGTGATTAAAACACTGCAGGCCATTGAAGACTGTAATGTTGTTTTACTGGTTGTGGATGCGCGCGATGGTATATCTGATCAAGACTTAAGTTTATTAGGTTTTGCGCTTAACTCGGGTCGTTCATTGGTTATTGCCGTGAACAAATGGGATGGTCTTGATGACTACGTTAAAGATCGTATAAAAACAGAGCTTGACCGTCGTTTAGGCTTTATTGACTTTGCACGCTTGCACTTTATATCAGCACTTCATGGCACAGGTGTTGGCCACTTATTTGAATCCGTTGATGAAGCTTACGAGTCAGCAACTAAACGTATTAGCACCGCTATGCTACGTCGTATAATGGACATGGCACAGGCCGATCACCAGCCGCCACTTGTTCGTGGTCGTCGTGTTAAGCTTAAATACGCGCATGCCGGTGGTTATAATCCGCCACGTATTGTAATTCACGGTAACCAAGTTCACGATTTACCAGATAGCTACAAACGCTACCTGATGAACTATTACCGTAAAGCACTAAAAATTATGGGCACCCCAATCAAAATTGAATTTAGAGAAGGTGATAACCCATTTGCAGGGCGTACTAATAAAGTAACGCTTTCGCAAAAACGTAAAATACGTGCTTTCGCAAAAGAAAACCGTAATAAATAAATTCGTTAGAGTTAATTTACTACAAAAAACGGCGTACTTTTTAGTACGCCGTTTTTGTTTTAATACATTATTAAACGTTACAAGCTAAGTAAAGCTAAGCGCACTAAGTTCTCAACCGTGGTTTCGTGCGCACTTTTATTTTTATTAGTTGGCATAAACCTAGAAGCAGGCGGTTTAATAGTTACAAACCCATGATTGGTTGCCATTTCGTGGGCTAACAGTTTTCGCTCTTTAGGTGTTAAATGGTTTTCGTGTATTTTAGCCAGCTCGCCACTATCAAGCCATATTCCTGCACAACCTGGGCACTCGTCTATCTCAACCACTTTGAGCGGTGAAAAAAACCGGCGCATCATCACCACTTTTTTGCACTTCGGGCAATTAATTCGTAGCGATACATCGTATTCACTCTCGCTATATTCACTCAAATACTTAAGTAGAACCTGACCATGCTTTAACTCAGGCGAGCTAAACTTAAAAATTTGGCTGTTATCAAAAAACACGGCGCCTTGCGCTGACGTAAAAACAGTAATCCCGCCAACGAGTAAAGGTTCAAGTGGCGTATTACTACGAGGACAATACATTTAAAATTCCTTTTTATTTATGTTCATTTACTCAAGCGCTTTATGAATAAGCCCAACAAGCGGCGCTGGCAATGTAATATTACCTGCAAGTACAAACTCATGCGCGTCATCTGACATTTTTTGCCATGTACGGCGAATAATCCCTATCCATTTTTGCTCATCGTAATCAGGCTTACTATTAGCAAACCCCAACATGTAATGCTCAATAAATACGAGGCTTGCTACGTCTTCTACTAATTGGCTGTCGGGGTTACGTTTAATATTCTTTTTAGCGACTGCATCGTACACTCGGTTTTGCTCAGCTTCGCCGTAACCAGCTTGCTGCATAAGCGCTACAACGCTACTTGCATGAAATATATAAAGTGCACTGCGCCATTGATGATAGCCCTGCTTATTCATTTCAAAGTCACTACGCGGCGACTTCCAGCGCTGTATATGCTGCCCACGCACTGCAATTTGCATAAGCTCGTCAGCGTCTGGGTTAAATCGGCTAAGCATATCGCTCATACGCTGTGAGTATAAGTACTCTTTAGGAACACTCTCCCCATTAAATTGCTCATTGTTTGGGTCTTGATTGTTTGCTTCATCAATTAAGGCAATTACTTTATTAAACATGACGGTCATTTTTTATAATAAGTTTTAATTATTCTAAACGCTGATAAAACAATAAACTAGAGCTGCTGTAAGTTATGCAGTGAAATTTGCTCAACCTTAAAATACAATCGATAAATACATATGAGGAAAAGTAAGCGCATTGCTTAAGTTAACTTGGTACTATATTAAACACAAATTAAAATAAAAAAGCGCGACTAACTCGCCAATAACGGATGACTATGTTTAAAAAACGTATTTTAGCTATGTGCTTAGCAGCCACCTCGCTACCAAGCCTTGCCGATAGTAACAGCGACTTAAAAACCATTATTGATAACCACTGGCAAAACGCCAAAGCTGAAAAAATATTTTTCCGTACCGACCCAGACGGCTGGAAGCCAAACGGTACATTACCAAATTGGAGCGAGCAAGCCATTGCAAAGCGCCAAGCTTATAACAACAGCGTACTAAAAAGCTTAGCCCGTATTAACCCAAAAACACTCAACAACGATCAGCTAATGAACTACCGCTTATTTAAATATGAGCGAGAAACCGAGCAGCAAAGCTACCTTTATCAAGATAAGTATTTTCCGGTTAATTTTTTAAGTGGCTGGCATACTTACTTTGCAGAAGCGCCCGCTAACATGGCTTTTTTAACAGCTGATGATTACAACGCATTTTTAATCAGCCTTGCCGACTACCCGCGCTTTAATCAGCAAAATATTGATTTAATGAAAGAAGGTATAAAAACAGGCTTTACTCATTACTGTAAAACCTTTGAAAATTACAACCAAAGCATTAGCGCGCACATAGTTAAAAACCCCGAAAATAGCGCCCTTTACGAGCCCTTTACGCGTTTACCTAAAACCTTTAGCGCAGCGCAAAAAGCAAGCTTAAAACAAAAAGCACAAGCGGTAATTAAAGAAAAAGTAATTCCTGCCTATCAGCATTTTTACGAATTTTTTGAAAATGACTATATGTCACATTGTAGAACGCAGCCTGGTATTGCAAGCGTTAAAGGCGGGCTTGATTATTACAAATACACCGTTAATTACTACACCACAACAAGCGCCACACCAAAGCAAATACATGAGCTAGGCCTTAAAGAAGTCGCGCGTATTAAGGCGCAAATGCAAAATATTATTGATGAAGTAGGCTTTGATGGCACCTATAGTGAATTTTTAGAATATTTAGCAACCGATGAGCAATTTTACGCAAAAGACGCGCAAGACCTACTTGAAAAAACCGCTTATATCACGCAAAAAATGTATGGCAAATTACCCACTTACTTTGGCCACTTACCTCGTAACACCTTTACTATTAAAGGCTCTGCAAGCCGTGGTGCGTTTTATATGCCACCGCCAGATAACCGCTCGCCAGGCACTTATTTTTTAGCCTCAACACCTAAACTGCAGCCTTTATATAATTTAGAAGCACTTAGTCTGCACGAAGCCATACCCGGGCACCATTTACAAAACGCCATTGCTATGGAGCTAAATGTACCCGAATTTAGGCGCACACTTAGCCATTCTGCATTTGGCGAAGGTTGGGCGCTTTATACAGAACGTTTAGGTAAAGAAGCGGGTTTTTATCAAAGCCCTTACAGCGATTTTGGCCGTTTAGGCTACGAAATGTGGCGTGCAGTACGCTTAGTGGTTGATACCGGTATTCATGCATTTGGTTGGAGCCGCCAAAAAGCAATTGACTACTTAGCTAGTCACACCGCTTTACCACAAAGCGCGGTGGAAGATCAGATAGATCGTTATATTTCATGGCCAGGCCAAGCGCTCTCTTACAAAATGGGCGAAATAAAAATACGAGAGCTTCGCGCAAAAGCCGAAAAAGAGCTAGGCGCTCAATTTGATATACGCAGCTTTCACGACACTGTAATAGGCCAAGGCTCCCTGCCAATGGCAGTACTTGAAGACGTTATAAACGATTGGATAGCAGAGCAAAAACCATAATTTAAAACCCTGCTTCAATAAAATCAGAGGCGGTAACTTTACCGCCTTTTTCTAACTTAAAGTCTTGCACTCATTTTAAAATTTAGTCGATTAAACACTATTAATTAATCCTCATCGACTTTTGCTTCGTAGATTTAATCATCATAAAAACCAGAGCAAAAGTATGAGCAAACGCATTTTATATTGGCTACAAAACGATTTACGCCTAAACGACAACCCAATCTTTAGCAAACTTGCACTACAGCAATGCGCACTAGACGTCGTGTTTGTAATTAACCCCAACTGGTTTAAAAACTCAAATTATCAGCAAAAGCAGTATGGTGAAAACAAGCACACCTTTTTAATGCAAAGCCTTTATGAATTACAGCAAGCATTAATTGCACGAGGCCAAACTCTGCACGTGCTAGAAGGCGAACCAGTTAGTGTTTTAAAGCAACGTATTAAAGAGCAACACATTGAAGAAGTGGTTTATAGTGAGCAATTTGGTGTGTACGAACAGCGCGAAGTTAATTTATTAAAAGCTCATTGTCCTGAAGTCCTGTTTACCGGTACCCTGCAGGATACCTTGTATCAGCAAAACGAACTGCCATTTAACTTAACAGATTTACCCAAAAGCTTTACCCCATTTAAAAAGAAGGTTGAAGCTGCCAACATACCAATCACGCTGTCGCACATTACAACCGAGCTATTGCCTAAACCTATTACGTTGTGCGCTAAAAACCCAATTGAGTTGCCAAAAGCAATTAACAACTCAATGCATGGTGGCTTAACAAGTGCACAAAAACACTGTGAACAGTACTTTTCAGGCGAATTACCTAGCACTTACAAAATAACTCGCAACGCGCTTGACGGCTTTGACAACACCACTAAATTTAGCCCATGGCTTGCTTTTGGGTGTATTAGCGCAAAACAAATATACAATGCGGTTGAGCAATACGAACAAACACATATCGCTAACGATTCAACCTACTGGATTAAGTTTGAACTACTGTGGCGCGAATACTTTAAATGGCACGCGCTAAATGTACAAAGCAGCTTGTTTAGTTTTAAGGGGCAAAAGCAAACTAAGCCACTTACTACGTTTATGCCAAACCGTTTTGCTGCTTGGTGCCAAGGCACAACGCCTTACCCCTTGGTTAATGCCATCATGAAAGAGCTCAATGCCACCGGTTTTATAACAAACCGCTCAAGGCAAATTGTGGCAAGCTGCTTAGTTAACGAGCTGGCACTCGATTGGCGTTACGGCGCAGCTTATTTTGAGCAGCAGCTAATTGATCATGACGTAGCAGCCAATTGGGGCAACTGGCAGTACATAGCGGGAGTAGGCGTTGACCCACGTGGCGGGCGGCACTTCAATATTGAAAAGCAAACACAGCAGTTTGACCCTAAATCCATTTACACCAAAAAATGGGGAGGCAATCAAAGCCCTGATGCACAGCTCGATCACTTAAACGAAGTAGATTGGCCTATTTAAGCCAATCTACCTCCACCTAGTTATATTTAAAACAGCTGCGCAATGCCAACATTAATGGCAAAGCCACCTAAGGTTAAAAACAAAAACAAACAGCCAGCTAATAACAGTGGTTTAATACCGGCTTGGCGAATAGCACCAACATGTGTACGCAGCCCAAGTGCGACCATGGCAATGGTAAGTAATATATTGTCAAACCATATAATGGCGTTTGTAGCACCTTGGGGAATAACCGATAACGAATGAACGCCACTTGCCACTATAAATAACAACGCAAACCAAGGAATCGTAATTCCTGATTTTTGTTCGCCGCCCTGTGCGTTTATGTTTGCATGCTTTTTACTTTGCCAAAATGATAAGCCTACTAAAAATGGCGCAAGCATCATTACGCGTAGCATTTTTTCTATCACGGCGGTGTCGGCTGCATTGGCACTTACCGCAGTCCCTGCTGCTACCACTTGTGCGACTTCATGAATGGTTGAACCAACAAAAATACCGTATGCGTGTTCACTCAGCCCCATGTACTCAAACAGTATTGGGTAGGCAAACATACTTAACGTGCCAAATACCACCACCGTTGCCATCGCTACGGATACTTTATGCGCCTGCGCTTTTATAACCGGCTCTGTTGCCATTACCGCAGCGGCGCCACAAATAGAACTACCCGCACCAATAAGTATGGTTGTTTGTTCATCAAGCTTAAAAACGCGCTTGCCTAGCTGTATTGCTAATATAAACGTACCTAACAGCATTACCACATCGGTTAATAGGCCATGCCAGCCTACACCCGCTACTTGCGCAAAGGTAATTCTAAACCCAAATAAAATAACGCCCGCTTTGAGTAATATACTTTTGGCGTAATCAACGCCTACATCTGTACGCGTAGCAATGTGCGCAAAAACGCTGTTGCCCACAATAATGCCAAGCACAATACCAATAGTGAGTGAGCTAAATTGCGCACTTTGCATTATAGGTAACTTACTTAATGCAACAGATGCCCCCGCTAACACAACCACCAGCAGCATACCTAACCACCAGCGCGTATCGCCGTATTGCTTAGTATTAATAACCAAAGGCTGAAACCCATTTTTAATAGCGCTAAGCATAATATTCCCTCACTTAAACCATGTTGATGTGTTGACTTAATTGTAAGAAAGCTCAAAATATAACTCCAATATATTAAAATCATGATTTGATAACTTAAGGTTATACAATTTAAGGTTGTTCAATGAACTTACATGCACTTAGGGTGTTTTATACAGTGGCTAAGTTGGGTAGCTTTTCAGGTGCAGCCGAGGCTCTTTTTATAAGCCAGCCTGCTGTTTCTAAGGCGCTAAAAGAGCTAGAGCATCAGTTAAATATTCAACTTATTGAACGTGCATCTAAGGGTAAAAAGCTCACCTTAAGCGAAGGCGGCCAAGCCTTGTATGATCACGCCCGTAGTATTTTTGCTATCGAAAAAGCCGCCCTAGACGATATAAAATCGCGAACGGGGCTTAAGCGCGGTACATTAGTTATAGGCACCAGCACCACCATTGCCAGTTATTGGCTACCGCCTTATTTAGCCAAATTTTGTGCGCAATACCCGCATATAAAAGTAGAAGTACAAGTGGCTAATACCGCGCAAATTGAGCACGCATTACTTGAATGCACCATCGATTTAGCACTGGTTGAAGGCACACCTACCGAGCATCATATAATAAGTAAGCACTGGCAAAATGATTTAATGAGTGTGGTTATACCGAGCAACTTTAAGCCCACTAAAGACTTAAAAGCATGGTTAAACGAGCAGTTTTGGCTACTGCGCGAGCCAGGCTCGGGCACGTTAGAAATGTCTGTAAAGTTATTAGCTGAGCATGGCGTACAAGCAGAGCAAAGTATGCAATTAGGCAGCAACGAAGCCATTGCCAGGACCGTCGCTCAAGGTATGGGGGTCGCTTTATTGCCAAATGTAGTCACTGAAGATTTAGTGCAGTTAGGCAAATTAACGCGCCTGAGCCAAAAAAATAACAAGCAACTCTCTCGGCCTCTTTATCAACTGCATTATAAAGACAGACCGTCTTCGCATGCTGCGCAAGCGTTCGAAAAAAGCCTGTTTAGTGAATAGAAGTTATGAGTGTAAAACTATGATTAGATTGTAAGTCACCTATAAGCGAAAAAACTTTAGCTAAATGCAATTTGTTTGCATTTTTCACAAACCACAATTGAGTTTTTTCAGATCGCATTAATGTCATAAGCCACATAACTTTAAGTAAAAGACTAATAATCAATACCAAAGTCATGCTCATTCACATGTGTGGATAATATAACTAAGGTTAAGAAAAATACCTTGATGCTAAACCAATACCAATAATTAAAATAATTAATAAAACCCAATATTTTTTTGAACCATCTAAATTTTCACCGCACACAGGGCAAGATGATGACGCGATTGGAGTCCCGTTAAGATTTGTCGTTTTAACTACAGGTGAAGTAATCCCTGCTTTACACTTTTTACACTTCATAAATATCCATTTTAATTATAAATAAAATAACTGGTTGATGCTCACATAACACTTACAGACCCTGCGTTAAATCTTCTGCCAATGACCCCGTGGGTTTTTCAATCACACGCACCAACTCTTTACCATTTTGTTTAACAATAAATGTAGGGGTGTATTTTAAATCATGTGCCTGTGCAACACCTGCATCGTCTTGCTTGTTGTAACCCACTGCCACATAGTTAACACTTGCCAGTTCAACTTTTGACTGTTCAAGAAGTTTAATCAGTTTAGGTACTTCGCGGTGGCTGTCGTGACACCAAGTACCAAATAATACAACTAGCTCTTTACCTTTAAGCTTTTGCATTAACGCAATATCTTTAGAGGTAGGGGTAAACGTTGAGTAATATTCGCTAAATTTATCGTAATCGTTTAGTAAAGCCTGCGCGCTTATATCACCTGAAAATGGCGCAACATCGTCAGCACACGCTGCCAATGGCATGCTTAAGGCGCATAATAAAATTAATTTTTTAATCATTAGGTTAAGGTAACTTTTAAAATGAGTAATTAAGCTCACTATACTGAATATTACTGAATGTTTACACATTGTTTGCACCTTCTTTTTTTATTGTTTTACCACGTTATTAAAATAAAAAAGATCGCATCAATGACCATAAAACCCCTACTATTTTATTCATTAATTACCTCCACTACATTTTTGTATGGCTGTGGCGGTACTGAGCAAACAACCGATAGCAGCACAGAGCAAACTGACTCATCATCAACAAACACCTCAACGGGCTTAGTTATTAACGAAATTGTCGCAAGCCCACGCGATACAACCTACGATTGGATTGAGCTATACGCCACTGAAGATATAGCCGACTTATCGGTATTTTCACTTGTTGATGATAACACCGACAGAGAGCCTCAACCTTTACCCGCAGTAGCGCTTTCGCAAGGTGAGTTTATTGTTATTCAAGCCATTGATGAAACCGACACCCCGCCCGATAACGGTTATTACGTTACCTTTAAACTAGGAAGCGACGATGCGGTTACGTTATACGAGGACAGCACTGCTATCTCTGTACTTGATTGGGAAGAAGGCGAAGCCGCTGAAGGGTTTAGTTACGGCTTATACACCGATGGCACCGGCACCGCGCAAACATTAACGCCAACAGAAGGCGCAGCTAACCAAACAGCCGATACCTCTACACTTGTTACAACGCTAATTGCTGAAGATGCACCACTTCGTATAAACGAAGTAGTAGCAAAAGACAGCAGCGGCGGCGAGGACTGGATAGAGCTTTATGTAACAAGCAGTAGCGATGTTTATTTAGCAGACTACACACTAAGTGATGATAATAACGAACAATTTGCTCTACCCGATATCACGTTATCGCCGGGTGAGTTTTACCGTATTTACGCAAGCACCGATGATTTAAGCGATCTGCCAAGCGTTGCGTTTAAATTAGGCGCAAGCGATACCGTAAGCCTTTACAGTAACAATGTAATTATAGAGCAGTTATCGTGGAATAAAGGCCAAGCCCTGAGCGGTTACAGCTATGGCCGCTACCCAGATGGCAGTGATGCAACTGCGGTACTCACTCCAACAGAGCTCAGCTCAAACAGCCAAGCAACCCACGGGCCGCTCGTTATTAACGAAATAGTGGCAAGCGCCGCAGACGATGGCAACGACTGGTTTGAGCTATACAACAACAGCGCAAATACAATTAACTTAGCCAACTATCACGTTATTGATGAAAGCGACGACATAGACCCCATCACTCTACCCGACATAGATTTATACGCGGGTGAATACATCACTATTTATGCCACCGATGAAGACCCAGGTACTTACTACGTCCCGTTTAAACTAGGCAAAGAAGACGAGCTAAGCTTAATACTCAACGATGAAGTAATTGACTACATTGACTGGGATGAAAGTGATGTAGCCACAGGCTTTAGTTACGGCCTAAGTAGCAGTACTGGCTTTACTCATGCGTTTTTAACACCTACTCCAAGTAGTGAAAATACAGTTGCAACCGCCTTTACACCTACAGCGGTTAATACGCTCTCTATTACAATTACTGACGAAAACTGGCAAGACATTCTAGATAACCCACTTGATGAGGAATATCACGAAACCGCTATTACCTTTAATGGGGTAACACTCGATAGCGTGGCTATTCGCACTAAAGGTGGCTCAAGTTTAAGAAATGTTGCCAACTCTAGCAGCGACCGTTACAGCTTTAAGGTTGATATTAACGAATATGTGTCGGGGCAAAAGTTTTTTGGGCTAAAAAAATTCACACTACAAAACTCGTTTAACGACCCGTCGTACATGCGTGAAGTAATCGCCTACGATCTTATGGATGAAATGGGCGTGCCAACGCCTGAGCATGCTTATGTTAACTTTTATGTAAACGGCGAGCTATTTGGTTTGTACTTAATGGTAGAAGCAATAGATGGCGAATTTATTGAAAAACACTTTGCCAACAGTAACGGCGATTTATACAAGCCAGATGGCACAGGCAGCGATTTACTCTGGCTAGGTGACGACATACAAAGCTACACCGATATAAACCTGCAAACCAACGAAGACACCACAGATAACGGCGCCTTTATTAACTTTGTTGAATCGCTCGATAAAGGCGAAACCAGCGCCATAGAAGTAGACACACTTTTACGTTATATGTCGGTTAGTACTTCACTGTCCAATTTAGATAGCTACCACGGTCCGCTTGCACATAACTATTATATTTACGATGACGATGACGTATTTAGCATTTTGCCGTGGGATTTTAATGAGTCATTTGGCACATTTAACATGGATTGTAATAGCGTAGATGTAAGAGAGCTCTACATTGATGAGCCAGTAAGCGGGGCATTAAGCGAGCGCCCATTAATTGCTAATGTATTTGCCGAGCAAAGCAACCTAGACACCTACCACAGTTACTTAACACAGCTTATTAATGGCTCACTTTCAAGCGACACATTTAACGCACGCGTAAATGAAATAGCCGATTTAATTCGTGAGCACGTACAAAACGACCCAACCAGCTTTTATGGCTCAACCTACTTTGAGCAAAACCTAACCTCTACAACGGGGCAGTTTTACGGCTTAACGTCTTTTATGCAGTACCGCGTAGCAAATATGGTCGCGCAGCTCGATGGCACATTGCCCTCAGCGGGCGATGGCAGCGGATTTTGCTCTAGATAAACAACCCATCCTTCATGCGGTGTCAGCACGCTGGCACTGCACTCTATAACTTTGCAATTTAATAATCTGAGAAAATTATGACAATTCAAGCACGTTTTAAGGATGAACTTTTTGAAAAGGATACTTCAATCTCACCAGTAGCAATTACTGCAATAAACACTAAAAATAAGCAGGCTCAGCCCGAAAAGCCAAATGCTGATGGCTCATTATCAACATTAATTAACGAGTTACTCACCCCATTTGAAGGCTACGGATTAAACGATCTTAATAATGCTAATTTAATGAACCGTGTAGACAGTAAGTTTATGCTACCACTATCGTTTTTACCTGAGCTACTTACTCATATACAAGGCCAGTACCGGGTACTTGATATACAAGGTAAGCGTTTATTCTCTTACTATAATCAGTACTTTGATACGCCCGAGCTTGATTTATATAAAGCCCACCATAACGGTAAGCTTAATCGCTACAAAGTGCGCCAAAGGCGCTACGTTGATACCGCCACCGAATACCTAGAAGTAAAACTAAAAAACAACCAAAGCCGCACTGTTAAAACACGTATAAAGCTCGAAAAAAACAACGAGCAAGCCCATTGTACTGCATTTATGAAAGAGCAAATGAAAAACAGCTTTGCACATTTAAATGTAACCCAGCAAAGCGGCTATAACCGCATAGCCTTAGCCAACGAAGAAAAAGCCGAGCGCTTAACGCTTGATTTTAACCTGTGGTACAACACCCCAAAAGGCGATAACAAAATAACACTACCAGGCTTTTTTATTGCCGAACTTAAGCAACGTAAAAAAACAAAACACTCGCCATTTTATAAGCTTATGAGCAAACACCACATATTCCCTGCCTCGTTTAGTAAATACTGTATTGGCTGTGCTTTGCTCTACCCCAAGCGCTTAAAAGTAAACCGCTTTAAACCTGTTTTAGCCCGTTTAAAACACCTTAACCGCACTAACCCACTATTACCTTTAGAGAATAATTAAAATGACCAAATTAGATCTTATTTTTCTTTCCCGCTTTTTAGTTAACATCCTATCGCTGGCTGTACTTTGCTATGGCTGTTATTTTCGCATCAGTAAAAATGCAGTGGTGGCAGGCTCGTTTATTTTATTTGGCGTAGGCGTTTTTATTATTACCTTTTTGCTGCACGGGGTTGATATGTCAATGGAATTTGCATTTGGCCTATTTGCCGTATTTACCATGCTAAGGTACCGCACTGAGTCTATTTCTATTAAAGAAATGACCTACTTATTCCTTGTTACTGCCATTGCTTTACTGACCTCTGTAGGGCAAATGAGCTTAATTGAGCTAAGTATTCTTAATGGCATTATTTGCTTAATTGCCTTTTTGATTGACTCAAGCGTATTTGTAAAACGCTACGAAGTACAAAGCGTTTGCTACGAGCGCATAGAAAACATAACCCCACAAAACCAAGCCACACTAATTGATGATTTAAAACAGCGCACAGGCCTAAACGTCGTTGCCGTAGATATAGAACACATCGACTTTTTAAGAGACGTAGCGCAACTAAAAGTAAGTTACCTAGCCGAAAAACAAACAAAGGCGGCCCAACATGACCTCTAAACAAACGATTACTTATGCCGCATTTTCAGCTCTTTGCTTTGTTAGTAACACAAGCTTTGCCAAAATTAACGACGATATAGACCTAAGCGGCTATATCATGCTCGACTTCAACAAGTTTGATAGCTCATTGTTAGAGGGACAATACGACAGCAGCTCAGAAAGTACCTCTGAAATACGCCGCGCTCGCCTAAGTTTTAAATCAGACATAAGCAAAGATTGGAAAAGTAAATTTCAACTTGGCTTTGCCGATGGCGAAACCGAAATAAAAGACGCCTACTTAGAATACTCTGGCTGGAAATATGCCGATTTAACCATAGGCCAACAAAAAGAAGGTTTTGGCCTAGAAAAACTAACCAGCTCTCGTAATTTACTAATGCTCGAACGCAGCATGATAAGCGAAGCGTTTTCACCAGGGCGTAGCTTAGGTATTAGCCTTTCCGGAGACATAGCCTCAGTAAATTGGCAGCTAGGTTACTACAAGCCCGATGAAAACGAAGCAACGTCTGCTATTACAGGGCGCGTAACTTGGCTGCCATGGCAGCAAGATACTAACTTATTACATCTTGGCGTTGCATTTAGTGAAAGGCAGTACGACGGTAACGAATTTAGAGTGAATGAACCTCTTGAAGTTTATACCGCCGACTCATTAATAGAAGGCGATAAAATTAATGCAGATAGCCTCTCGCAACAAGGCGTAGAGCTACTATGGCTTAAAAACAGATTTACCATGATGGCCGAGTGGCAACAAGCACAAGTAACCAGTATTGAAAAGTCAACTAACGATTACGAAGGCGGCTATTTGCAATTTGGTTATCAGCTATCGGGCGGATACCGTAAGTATAAAAACGCAAAACTAGGCGCAAGCTCAGAGCCAGGCTGGGAGCTCACTGGCCGCTACAGCCTACTTAAGCTCAAGCAAGAAAACCAAGACGCAAAAACCTACTCCCTCGGCGTTAACTACACCGTAAACAAAAACATAAAGTTTATGGCCGACTACATTAAAGCCGATTACTTTGAAGCAGGCGGTACTATCACATCGGGCAATGCAATCTCATTAAGGCTGCAGTATTCGTTTTAATACGCTTTGTATGTTAAGCCGGTTAATCTAAAACTACAAAGCCCTGTGTTAAACGTAACGTTTAGCACAGGGCTTTTTAATTAAGCTGTTATGGCCAATATAATAAATAAACTGCAAAAAGGTTACTAATGAAGCTGGAACTCATCGCACTAACTTAAAAGCTTGAGCTCATTTCCAAGCCAAGCTCTCTCTGAGCGGGCAACTGTGGGGCTAATGGATGAAGTCAAGTTTGCCCCCTTTGGCTTCAAAGTAATGAGGGGGTGTACACTAAAACGGGTGAAGAGCACTTATCGTTTCATGTTCTTGTTATGTTTATTGTTTTCAAAGTAACAACATATGTATTAATGAAACAACCCAAAATAATATGCTGGTAAAGAGAGGGCTATAAATAAAATACCTAACCCCGCACCATTACCTTCAGCTAGACGAGCATTTTCTTCATCACCTTTGTGGTATAAAACATCTGCATAATGACCTACGGGAATGATTTTAGAATGAAATGAAGTTTTAGATTTAACAACATAGGTAGAGCCATTAACTGTAAACTCAAAGAATGGCCTATACACTTTCCTCTTAATGTTATCAGTATCTTTAGCAATGTATTCCTCATAACGAAGAACTCTGCCTTTAATTTTAAGTGCGTTCTTGTTGAAGCGTCGATAGTCGTAGCATACGTAAATGCCTAACGCGCTAAAAATAACCCCTCCAAATAATGGAATAATATTCATATGTCTCTCCTTGACAGTACTCAGAGTGTAAACCGACCCTACGATGAAACATAATGCCTTAAGAAGAGGCGTCGCTTGCGCTGCCCTTTTGGCTTAAATTGTTATGTGATAATGGTCTGCTTATCATTTGCCAAATACTTAAACAGTATACAAGAACAATAGAAATGCCTACTGCCAAAATACGTGATTCTGGGAATGAAAACCACATAACTAAAATTAACGCAGTACGTAATCCCGCATGAATTAGCCCTAAAGGGTGTTGAATAATCCACGAGTACACTACCCAATGCAAACCTAAACCAATACCAAGACTTAAAGTTAGGAACTCAGGAGCATATAAAAATAATGGTATGTGGACTGCCCATAACAAGTTTACCATTAAGACAGAAGCGCCCATAAGTTTTGCCAAAGGATTTTTTGAAGAGAAAACAACTTCTTTGGTTATTTTTGATATCAATAAAGCAATTGGAAAAATTAACCCTGAACCAAAAAGTAACACTAACAACCCCGTACTAACAGGAACCTGAGTTGATACTATTGCCACTACAAGCCAATAAATAGCTCCAGCTATAGGCATAGATAATGATCGTTTAGCAGACCATTCAAAGTCTGCTCTTAATTCTTCCAATGTCATACTATCTCCTCAATCCTTCATTTTACATAACGAGACTGCAGAACAACTCCAACTGGCTATTTTTTAAAAAATGAGTAAACCTACTGCCTCAACAACCGTATAAGGGGCTGATAATAACTTGCTAAAATGTGTTGCAAAGCAGAACTGAGCAAGCTGTTAGCAGTCCCATTTCTTAATGCACTTGTATGGATAATAAACCCATAAATTAATTATTATTCTAACCTAGTTCGGGTAATGTGAGGCCCAAGCTTTGGCTGCAACCAAAGCCTTTTATACAGTAGTTCGATTGAGCGTAGGCTCCTCTATTGAGAGACCGGTAACAAGT
>NZ_JBHNYT010000020.1:0-60583 GCF_054960575.1 Pseudoalteromonas sp. PSi26
GGGTCGCATTATAGGGAGAACAGATTTTTACGCAAGTACTTTTTCAAAGAAAAACTAAAATAAAACACTGTTCGGTCAGTATATGAGCGAAAGCCCTTAAAACTGATAGTTTTATAAACAATATAGGCTTTACTGGCACTGAAATAAGCACTACTGCTACACTAATTCACTTAATATGTTTAATTTAAAGGTGCATATATGGCAATACGTTCTTATAAAGGAATTACCCCTGCGTTTAATAAGTCTGTTTATATAGACGAGTCGTCTGTATTAGTCGGTGATATTACTATAGGCGATGATAGCAGTGTATGGCCTTTAGTTGCTGCTCGAGGCGATGTTAACCATATTCGTATTGGTGAGCGCTCTAATATTCAAGATGGCAGTGTATTACATTTATCGCGTGCAACTAAAAGCAATCCAGATGGTTACCCTCTTATAATAGGCGATGATGTAACGGTTGGTCACAAAGTGATGCTACATGGGTGCGTACTTGGTAACCGTATACTCGTGGGTATGGGTGCGATTGTCATGGATAATGTAATTGTAGAAGATGATGTTATTATTGGTGGGGGCTCGTTGGTACCACCAAATAAGCGCCTGGAATCAGGCTATTTGTATGTAGGAAGTCCAGCAAAGCAAGCCCGTCCATTGACTGAGCAGGAGCTCGCTTTCTTAAAGATATCGGCAGATAACTATGTCCAATTAAAAGATGAATATCTAGCTGAAGCTAACTAATTCCACTTCAATTTGACCTGCCGAGTTATAACTTTCTTCTTCTATTAGTTGCTCGGCACGTTCTTCGTATTCAAAACGGTATTTTTCAAAATAATCTGTAGCGTGACTTTCATCCGTGAGTTTAAGTTTACTTATCGCAATAACACACTCCACCAGCATGCCACTCACTTGAGCAAAAAACACTAATTGGTGGGAAGGCTCTCTAAACTCGAGTCTATCTATAAATTGTACAGCTTGGTTCATTTTAGTGAGCCTTGTTTAAGTGCTTTAACCACGGGGAGAATTTCTGGCATTTTGTTATGCCAAACATAATAAGCTTGTGCTGCCTGCCCTACCAACATGCCACTACCATCTAAAAGCTTAGTATTGTTATTATGCTCTGCAACCCAGTTCATAAAAATAGTGTTTGTCAGTGAATAAAACATATCGTATGCAACATCACAGCATGTTAAGTGCTTTTTACCTAAGGCTGGTAATTCGTTATTCATACTGCTAGATGTTGAGTTTACAATTAGTGAGTAATCGCTTACTGGTAAATCATCGAACCCATAGCCTGAAACTTTTCCGTATTCAGTAAATAGCTGAGCTAAGTCTTTTGCTTTTTGAGCGGTACGATTAACAATAATAATTTCTGCGGGTTTTTCTTCAAGCAATGGTAATATTACCCCCCTTGCAGCACCACCAGCACCAATTATTAAAATACGCTTATTTGTAATCACAACTTTATTAGCAAGGAGGTCATTTACAAAACCAACACCGTCGGTGTTATCTCCTAATAATGTTCCATCGTTTCTTTTTTTAAGTGTATTAACTGCACCAACTATTTTAGCGAGCGGTGTAAGTTCATCAGCCATTGCAAACGCCTGTTCTTTAAATGGCATGGTAACGTTCGCACCTTTTCCACCTTGCTCAAAAAATGTCGATACTGTTTTTTCAAAGCGGTCGATAGGTGCTAATATTGCCCGATAGTCGATTTGCTCACCTAGCGAGATAGCAAATTGTTTATGTATCGCGGGGGATTTTGAATGTTTAATTGGATTTCCAAAAACCGCATATTTGTCCATTTTAAAACAACCTCTTTGCAGCTAAGTGCTGCCTATAATCGATGATAAATAATATGATTAAACGACTTTTCTCTAAATCTAAGCCTAAGAAAGTAGATCAAACACCTACACCTGAAAAAACGCCTTACGAAATCATTGGCGGAGAGAAAGGTGCACGCGCTATTTCCGAACGATTCTACGACATTATGGCCTCAGATGAATACGCTAAACCGTTATATGATATGCATCCTCAACCATTAGATAGAATTCGCCAAGTCTTTTTCGAGTTTTTATCTGGTTGGTTAGGTGGGCCTTCACTATTTGAGCAAAATCATGGGCAGCCCATGTTACGTAAACGCCATATGCCATTTTTAATTGACCAGAACTTACGGGATCAATGGATGTATTGTATGAACAAAACCCTTGATATTGAAATTGACAACCCACTACTTCGAGAAGGGCTTAAAAATTCATTTGCTCAGCTAGCAAGCCACATGATTAACCAACATTAATCATAAACAATAAAAAAGACGCTTTCGCGTCTTTTTATTGTTTATATTTGCCACTCTCGGGCTATCAACTCTTCTGGTTTACTTGAAAGCCATGCTTGTGGTCTCAAGTAATACTGATATAAGTTTGCTTCAAGGCTGTTTTCAGCTGGTGTAAAGTTATACTCCCAGCGAGCCAGTGGTGGCATGGACATTAAAATAGATTCTGTTCGCCCGCCACTTTGCAATCCAAATAATGTGCCTCTATCCCACACTAAGTTAAACTCAACGTAACGACCACGGCGGTAGAGCTGAAAATCACGTTGCTGTTCAGAGTACTTATCGTTTTTGCGACGTTCAATAATTGGAATATAGGCATCTAAAAAGCCATTGCCGACTGACTGCATAAACGCAAAGCTTTGCTCAAAGCCTAGTTCATTTAAATCATCGAAAAATAACCCCCCCACCCCACGTGTTTCATCACGATGTTTAAGGTAAAAGTACTCATCGCACCATGTTTTGTATTTTGAATAAACATCACTACCAAACGGCACACATATATCGTGTGCCACTTGGTGCCAATGCTGGACATCTTCAAATACCGGGTAAAAAGGGGTTAAATCAAATCCGCCGCCAAACCACCAAATAGGCTCTTCGCCCTCTTTTTCGGCAATAAAAAAGCGTACGTTGGCATGACTTGTTGGTACGTGTGGGTTTTTGGGATGAATAACAAGTGAAACCCCACAAGCATGAAAACTACGCCCTGCAAGCTCTGGCCTATGGGCGGTTGCAGAACCTGGCATGGATGCGCCAAATACATGAGAGTAATTTACGCCCCCCTGCTCAATTACGTTACCATCAGTAGTTACTCGAGTACGGCCACCACCGCCTTCAGCTCTTTGCCAGCTATCTTCGACAAATTTAGCACTGCCATCTGCAGCTTCTAGCCCTTGGCAAATGGTATCTTGCAAAGCCATAAAGTAGGCTTTTACTTGTTCTAATAATTCGCTTTGCATATTACCCTCTAAATACTTTACCGGTCATGGCATCTTTTATTGTGCTGGGTTGTGTGTTTCCACCTAACGGCTCGTCAACATAGAAGCCAACTTGATCAGCAAATTGCTCCTTTGCTTGCTCAATGCTTATTACTGTTTCTTGGCCTGTTAAATTTGCGCTGGTTGATACCAGTGGCTTTCCAAATTCTTGGCATAAGCGCTTAACTGTTGGGTGATTTGTTACCCTAACCGCAATAGTATCAAACTGCCCTGTTAACCATTTTGGTGTGCTTTTTGCCGCTGGCATAACCCACGTAATAGCAGCTGGCCAACTAGAAAATATATCTGCACGTTTGTCCATAGGTACTTTTGCATCATCAACATACTTTAATAATTGCCCATAATTATCAGCAATTAAAATAAGGCCCTTTTCAACTGGTCGCTGCTTAATTGCCAATAACTTTTCAACAGCATGCTGATTATCGGGGTCACATCCTAAGCCGAACACAGCCTCTGTTGGATAAACAATAACTTCGCCTTCATTTAAGCATGTAAGTGCTGAAGGCGTATTTGAACGTTCTGACAAGGTGGTCTCCAAAAATATTAAACGTTATTGAGTAAGCTTATGCATGCAACTTTTTTGCGGGCATTGCAGTAGTGTACCATTTGCCATGTGTCTTTCTATGACGATGGGCCAATCACATTTAGGGCATGGCTGCTCTACAGGTTTATTATTAAGCGTGTATTTACAGCTTGGGTAGCTGTCGCATGAGTAAAATACTTTACCAAACTTATTACTGCGAGCAACTAAGTGGCCTTTTTTGCATTTTGGACATGCAGGTAACGTAGCCTCTTGTTCCTTTTGCTCGTTGTCGTTTGCAATATAATGGCAATTAGGGTACCCCGTACAACCAATAAACATACCATAACGGCCATTTTTAACCACCAGCGGTTTGCTGCATTGAGGGCAAGAGGAATCTTCAAGTACTTTTATTTCGTTACTTTCGTGGTGTACTAATGGCCTAATAAAGTCACATTGAGGGTAACTTGCACACCCCAAAAAAGGGCCTGACTTGCTGTTGCGGATCACTAACTCTGAACCACACTGTGGGCATACTTCGTATTCTTTTTCTAAGGCGTGCTTATTTGCCGAGAAAAGCGAATGGTCGATTTTACTCATGGTGTTCCTAAGAGGTAAGTGAATTTTCGCCTAATATACCCAAACCAATTAAAGATACAAGCTATGCTATGCGCTTCATCTCTAGTAATTTGGGTGATATAAATAAATTCATAAGGTATTAATGCAATAACTCGGTGGGCTCATCAAAAATTAAGTCTTCCATTTGCTCGTATGCCTCTTCAGAGCCGGGGACATTAAATAACACCATAAGCACTATCCACTTTAAATCATCTAAGCTAATCGCTGGCTTATCGAGTGCTGTAAGCTTATCCATAACCATTTCACGGGTAATAATGTTGATAACCCCAATTTGCTCAACAAACATTAAAAATCCACGACACTCAACGTTTAGCATATCGCATTCGCTTTCTGTAAATATTCGAATAGCGCGCCCTGGGTTAGCGATTAAATAAGGAGATTCATCGCTGTGTTGTAAATCGGCTAACTGTTCTAGCCAATTTAAGGCTTTAAATATTTCTGGTTTATTAAAGCCTGCGCGAACTAACTCGTCGGTTAATTCATTTTGCTCAGCAAAAATGTCAGCTTCGCTATGAATGTAATTTTCAAATAGATACATAAGAATATCGAACATGCTACCTTCCAACGCTAAGCCTAATATAACCATCTAAAATGCGTTCAATTTGATCGTCTAACTCTAAATCAAGCAACCTTGCCAGTACTTTATCTATTGGCCATTGAACACGGCGTACAATATCGTCAACAGTTGTTACCTCAAACCCAATACTGTTTAAAACTTCGCAATCACTACTTTGCTGAAGCGTCTCTTCTTTACTATATAGACCGCTTTGATAAGAAAAGCTCACTTCATCTAAAATATCTGTCACATTTTCAACAAGTTTAGCGCCCTGCTTAATTAAAAAGTGGCTGGCTTGTGCAAGCGGGTTTTTAATAGAGCCTGGTACTGCAAACACCTCTTTATTTTGTTCAAGCGCATAACGCACAGTAATTAATGAGCCGCTTTTAATTTCAGCTTCAACAATTAATACACCTAAAGATAAGCCCGAAATAATCCTATTTCGACGAGGAAAATTATGTGCGTTAGCGGCGGTTCCGGGTAAAAACTCACTAATTAATAAACCACTATTGAGTACTTGTTCTGTTAATAGTTTATGGCGTTTAGGGTAGTAAATATCAACACCCGTGCCTAAAACCGCGATAGTTTTACCATTCCCTGCTAAAGCACCTTTATGTGCTGCGCCATCTATTCCTCTAGCCATGCCCGATGTCACAGTAATACCAGCATTTGTTAATTCGTAGGCAAACTCGGAGGCTATTTCAAGCCCTGTTGGGGTGGCGTTACGGCTACCAACAATGGCTATTTGTGAGCTAGAAAGTAAAGACACATCACCCTTACAAAATAGTAATAAAGGTGCGCTAGCTATGTGTTTTAGTGAATCTGGGTAACGTGTATCAAAAAAACAAATAACTTCAATATTATGCTCTGCAACAAGCCGCTCATAATGCTGTACTTTTTGCCAATCTGTATTGAGTAAATTACTGGCCTGATTAGCCGTTAACCCTAACTCGTGTAATTTAGCGTGGGGTAAGTCAAACAATGACTCAAGTGGGTGGTGTTTAGATAGGGCTAATAAGGTTTTTGTGCCTAATCCCTTACACATATAAAAGGCAAGCCAGTGAGCTAACTTGCCTGATGACTGATCCATGCTCTCTCCTAGAGCACCGACTCGCTACTTCTTAATGAATAACTGCAATATCTCCAACGCGAATTGGGTGCTGGTTTTTTGTTATTAATGCATAACTTACTTTGTCATACACTTTGAATACAATTAACTCGCCTACTTTTTCTTTAGGCATTTTCCATGTTGTATTATCTTCGTCAGCTTTATTACTAAACAACTGACTTGCATCAGATAACAGTTTTTCAAATTTACTTGAATCCTCTGGGTAACGAGGACCACGAGGGCCATCAATAACCGTAGGTGACTCACGCTCTAAATCTAAAACATGACCTGGTTCAATATTTTGCTCGCTGCCTAAGTTTAGCACTACAACATCCATCGTGCTGAATTCTCTTACT
Organism: Pseudoalteromonas sp. PSi26; assembly: GCF_054960575.1. Taxonomy (NCBI): domain Bacteria; kingdom Pseudomonadati; phylum Pseudomonadota; class Gammaproteobacteria; order Alteromonadales; family Pseudoalteromonadaceae; genus Pseudoalteromonas; species Pseudoalteromonas sp. PSi26. Next base: position 6,501 of record NZ_JBHNYT010000020.1, read on the forward strand.
TGGCGAGGAGACGCTATAACTTGCCCTTCTACTGGCTCTAGTGGGCGGTGAATATCAAAATAGGCTGGCAGCAACTGCCCCTCCATTGCTGGCATTAAAAAATCACCTTGTTTAATTTCTCGTTTTACTGACTCAACACGTAATGACGACGGCACACCATTACTTTCATCGCCACTTCTAAACGCTCGCGCCATGCCAACGTACGATGCACGCGTTGCTAATACTTCGCCTGTGTTTAAATCTCTGTAGGGTTCACCCTCGTTGTAAATCGCATAAGCACCATGTACTTTTAAGTCACCTTTAACGTATAAAATATGGCCTAACGTTTGTGTTTTTGTGTTTTCGTTAGCACCTAACACATACGGCATATTTTTTATATCGTCGCTGTTAATCGCTTGCTCGTAACTTAAATAAGGTTTAATCATTTGCAAAGGTAAGGTGGTAATTGCATTCAACCCTTTTGGGGTAATACGTCCTTGAGGTGACAGCTTTCGGTACGCTTTATTAATAACTAAACGTGGATTTCCGTCAGCATCGTATATAAGTGCCAATGCATCACCCGGATAAATTAGGTGAGGGTTATCGATTTGCGGGTTCATTTGCCATAGTTCTGGCCACAACCATGGCTCATCTAAATAAATGCCAGATATATCCCACAACGTATCACCTTTTTTTACAACATACTGTTTTGGTGCATCTTTTTTTATTTTTAACACATCAGCAATCGCCCCAAAAGAGGTGCTTAGTGCCAGTATAATTGCAACTAACGGAAATTTCATTGAGCTTCCTTGTATTGTTTTTTCATTATTATTGCCCAAAACCTGTTAAAGGTGAACGTGAATGGCTAAAATAAGAGCATACAATACCCTAAATTAAGCACAAGTGAAAAAGGTAACTAATGGCTAGGTTAGAAGTTTTAAGATTTCCAGATGAGCGTTTACGTACAATAGCAAAAGATGTTGCAGACGTTGACGACCAAGTTCGCCAAATTGTAAAAGACATGCTCGAAACCATGTACGACGAAAATGGCATTGGTTTAGCCGCAACACAAGTAAATATCCACCAGCGTATTGTGGTTATTGATGTCTCTGAAGAGCGTGACGAACCACTGGTATTAATTAACCCGCAAATCATTAAAAAAGAGGGTTCAACGATTAGCGAAGAAGGCTGTTTATCAGTGCCTAACTCGTATGCAAAAGTAGACCGAGCAGAAACAGTTACTGTGGCCGCACTAAACGAAAACGGTGAAGAATTTGTGTTAGACGCAGATGAGCTATTAGCTATTTGTATTCAACACGAACTAGACCACCTTCAAGGCAAGCTATTTATTGATTACTTATCTCCATTAAAGCGCCAACGTATTCGTAAAAAGCTTGAAAAAGAAGCTAAGTTTGCAGCACAGTAATCAGTACCTTAGGAAAACTCAGTGATCCAACCATTACGCATAATATTTGCCGGTACGCCGGATTTTGCCGCACGCCATTTGCAAGCGCTAATAAATAGCGAACATGAAATTGTGGGCGTATATAGCCAACCAGATCGCCCTGCAGGTCGTGGTAAAAAATTAAAAGCGAGCGAAGTCAAAGCGCTAGCACTAGAAAATGACTTGCCTGTTTTTCAGCCTCAGTCATTAAAAAATGATGAGGCACTTGCAGAGCTCACCGCCTTAAATGCCGACATAATGATTGTGGTGGCCTATGGCTTAATTTTACCCAAAGCTATTTTAAATGCGCCACGCTTAGGCTGCTTAAACGTGCATGGTTCTATACTACCTCGCTGGCGTGGTGCTGCGCCTATTCAACGTGCAATTTGGGCAGGTGACGAGGAAACGGGCGTAACCATAATGCAAATGGATGAAGGCTTAGATACCGGCGATATGCTGCATATTAGCCGCTGCCCTATTAGTGATACAGAAACCAGTGCCAGTTTATATAACAAACTAGCAGAGTTAGGTCCTAGTGCATTAATCGACACCGTTAATAAGCTAGCTAATGGTGACATTACCCCTGAGCCTCAAAATGATGAGCTAGCTAACTACGCTAAAAAGCTCTCTAAAGAAGAAGCAAATATAGATTGGTCTATGAGCGCCGTGCAAATAGAACGTAATATTCGCTCTTTTAATCCTTGGCCAGTGTGTTTTACCCAAATGGGCGAACAAACCGTAAAAATATACCAAGCGAAAGTAGTTGATCAATCAGGTAAGCCAGGCGAAATTTTAACAAGTGATAAAAACGGTGTTGTGGTTGCCTGTGGTGAACACGCTTTAAGTATTACTCAGTTACAACCGCAAGGTAAAAAACCAATGGCAATTAGCGACTTTTTAAATGGTCGCAGTGACTGGGTTAGCCCTGGCACACTATTAGGCGAAAATAATGAATAAAGTACAAAACGTACGAGCGCTAGCCGCTGAGACTTTATATAACGTGGTTGATAAAGGCGCTTCGCTTAATCAAGAACTACCATTTGCAAGCCAAGGTTTACCACCAAAAGACAAAGCACTGTTACAGCAAATTTGTTATGGCGTATTACGCTACTTACCTAGCCTTGAAAACTACTGCCAACATTTAGTAGAAAGCCCACTAAAAGGTAAACGCAGAATTTTTCAGTTTTTACTCTACGTAGGTATTTATCAATTGCAGCACATGCGCGTTCCACCGCATGCAGCAATAAGCGAGACCGTAAATGCACTGGGTCAAATGCGCGCACTAGGATTAAAAGGGTTAATAAATGCTATTTTACGTAGCTTTCAACGCCAGCAAGCAGAGCTTGAAGAAAAAGCAAAGCTTATTCCAGTGTGTTTATACAACCACCCCAATTGGTTTATTAAACAGGTAAAAGAAGCCTACCCAGAAAACTGGGAAGCCATACTTGAAGAAAACCAGCAACAAGCGCCAATGTGGTTACGTGTAAATCAATCACAATTTAGCACGCAAGAATACAGCGATATGCTAACGGCTAACGATATAGAACATACATTAAACCCAAACTTTATAGATGGGATTAAACTAGCCAAGCCGCGTGATGTTTTTTCACTTCCTGAGTTTGATACGGGTGCTTGCTCAGTGCAAGATGCAGCAGCGCAGTTAGCTGCTCGCTTTTTAGAGCCAAAAGATGATGATGTTATTTTAGATGCCTGTGCAGCACCTGGCGGTAAAACATGCCATATATTAGAGCTTGCCGACGCCGACGTACTTGCACTTGATAGCGATGCCACTCGCCTTGAACGCGTAAAGCAAAACTTAACCCGTATAGGTTTAGGTGCCGACCTACAATGTGGTGATGCATCGCAACCGCACACATGGTGGGACGATGAACAGTTCGATCGTATTTTATTAGACGTGCCTTGTTCAGCAACCGGCGTTATTCGTCGCCACCCTGATATAAAATGGCTACGTCGTGCATCCGACATTGAAGACTTAGCCGCACTACAAGGCGATATACTCAATAGCATTTGGCCTCTACTCAAGCCTGGTGGTACATTGGTATATGCAACATGTTCGGTTCTTCCAAAAGAAAACCAACAACAAGTTGCTAAATTTTTAGCTAATAACGATGACGTAGAGCATATTCCACTGCATGATAAAGACACCCTCACCACACCAGGTTTACAGCTACTTCCGGGTGAAAGTGATGGTTTTTATTACGCTAAAATGGTTAAAAAAGCCTAGTTAAATAGGGCTTAATAACGCGTACAACAAGCCATTTTTAAATTTAAAAATGGCTTTTTATTACTACTTAATACACTGGTAAATAATGAAAATAATCATACTCGGTGCTGGACAGGTTGGCGCCACGCTAGCTGAAAACTTAGTAGGCGAACAAAACGAAATTACCGTTGTAGATATTGACGGTAACCGTATACGCGAACTGCAAGATAAATATGACCTCCAAGGTGTAATGGGGCACAGTGCCCACCCTGATGTATTGCGTCGCGCTGGTGCAGAGGATGCAGATATGATTATTGCGGTAACCAGCTCAGATGAAGTAAACATGGTGGCGTGCCAAGTGGCGTATAGTATTTTTAATACACCCACTAAAATTGCCCGAATTCGCTCTGAGCAGTATTTAAAATACCGTGAAAAACTTTTCCAAAACGATGATTTACCAATCGATCATTACATTGCCCCAGAAGCGTTAGTCACTAAGTATATTCGCCGCTTAATTGACTACCCTGGCGCATTGCAAGTATTGCAGTTTGCCGATGGTATGCTCTCGCTAGTTGCAGTAAAAGCCTATTACGGTGGTTTATTAGTAGGCTATGCCTTATCTGCATTAAAAGAGCATATACCCAATGTAGAAACTCGCGTTGCAGCTATTTACCGTCAAGGCAAAGCCATTAAACCGCTCGGTACAACCGTTATTGAAGCCGACGATGAAGTATTCTTCATCGCAGCAACCAAACATATACGCGCCGTAATGAACGAACTGCAGAAGCTTGAGCGTTCATACAAAAAAATAATGATTGCCGGTGGTGGTAACATTGGTGCAGGCCTTGCTCGCTCTCTTGAAAAAAATCACACCGTTAAGCTAATAGAGCGCAGTAAAGAACGTGCTGAACAGCTTTCAGAAATGCTCGACAATACGGTAGTATTTTGTGGCGACGCCTCCGATCAAGAACTTCTTTCTGAAGAACATATCGAACAAGTGGATGTGTTTATTGCCGTTACCAACGACGATGAAGCCAATATTATGTCGGCCATGCTTGCCAAACGCATGGGCGCGCAAAAAACCATGGTGCTTATTCAACGTGGTGCGTATGTAGACCTAGTTCAAGGTGGCGAAATAGACATTGCTATATCACCGCAACAGGCAACAATTTCTGCATTGTTAACCCATGTACGTCGAGGTGATATTGTTAACGTGTATTCATTGCGTAAAGGGGCTGCAGAGGCTATTGAAGCAGTTGCTCATGGTGATGAAAATACCTCCAAAGTAGTTGGCCGTGCAATTGCCGATATAAAACTACCAGCCGGAACAACTATTGGGGCCATTGTGCGTAACGACGATGTACTCATTGCCCACGACGACACCATTATTATGTCGGGCGATCACGTGATTATGTTTTTAATTGATAAAAAACATATCAACGTAGTAGAAAAGCTCTTCCAAGTAAGTGCTATATTTTTATAACGCATTAAACACAAAAAAGCCGCTGAATATGGCGGCTTTAGTGGAGTATGATTGGGGTATATTGATATTACTGTACTTTGGCAAACTCTTCTTTAGAAAGCTCACCATTTCCATCTGTGTCTAAATCTTTAAAAATTTTCACTAGTTGTGAGTTTACTTTTGCCTCTTCCATGCTGATAACACCGTCACTGTTGCTATCAAACGATGCAAAGTCTACCGCTGCATAAGCTGCTGAAGAAGACGCTAAAACTAAAACCGCAAGTGTTGTATTTAATGTTTTCATAGTGATGTTCCTAGTAAAATGAGAAATCCTTTTCTAAGATCCCTGTCTGTGAAAAATAGCTAAACCAATACCGGTTAACTTTAAAATTTTGCAAACTCTTCTTTAGAAAGTTCACCATTGCCATCTGTATCTAGCTCTGTAAACTCAGCCATTAAATCAGTGTCTATTGCCGCTTCACTTGGGCTAATTGCACCACTGCCGTCGGTATCTAAACTGTCAAAATCTGATGCAGCAAACGCAGCTGAAGAAGACGCTAATGCAATAAGTGCTAATGCTTTGTTTAAATGTTTCATGACTTAATCCTTCAAAATTCTATTTAAAAAATGATTTAATTAACTCGTAAAATAGCTTCACTTCCTTGTTATCCTTTTTCGAAGGCTCCCTTGCCTACTTAGGTTGTCTTTGGCAACTCAGGATGCTTGTTATTTAATTAAGCTTTTGAAAACTCTTCTTTTGATAACTCACCGTTTTGGTCAGTATCGAGCTCTGAAAACATGCTCATTAATTTTGCATCAACCGATGCCTCAGCTTGGCTAATAGCGCCATTGCCGTCTACATCGAGTGTATTAAAGTCAGAGCCTGCAAAAGCGGCTGACGAAGAAGCGAGAGCGATAAGTGCTAATGTTTTATTAATGCGTTTCATAGTATGTATCCTTCAAGTTGTATGTGAGTGATTGGTACTTACTGTTAATCACGTTTTTCGATTAGTAAAACCAGACTATTACAACTTAAATGCCAATATTTATTAGTTAATATTTTTCAGTACCTTACGTGTTAAATACTGAAAAAAGTGCAAATTTAAGCATTATTTTTGTAGCTATTTAGCAACGCAGGTTTAGTTAAAATTGGTAAGTTAATAAAAATCAGTTAGTTAGGTTTCATATAAAAAACCACAAAGCCAGGCAACTTGAATAGTTAAGGATGTGTTAGGTATTGATCAGGTAAGTTTTAAACTGAACAAGGTGTAAAAATAAAATATAAAAATTTTGAATGCTATATCTCTGTTTTTATTTAATAAAAAATAATAATTTAAAGGCTGATAATTTATTTTCGTTCATAAAGTAAAAAGTCGCTATTTTGTTGCAAAATAGCGACATTAAAACCTAATCGGCATCGAGTTCTATCATAGCGGGGTCAATAAAGTGCTCTTTCATAAAAGCTTTCATCTCTTCTTTACTGGCTAATAACTTAATACCGCAACGCACGCCTGCATTATAATCTTTCACGCTGCACACTTCGCCTTCAAAGCCTTTGCTATTACTACCTAATACCACAGTGCATTGTGAGTCTTTGATGCTTTCTAGATCAGCGTCAGTTTTTACATCAAACATAGCCCCTGTTAGCGAAATATCTTTTATAACACCATCGAGTACCTTGTCATCGCTGAGTTTAAGTTTTGCAGGTAATAGAGTTGGAATGCGTGTTTGCGAACGTAAACTAAATAGCTGAACTTGCTTGGGGTAGTTTATAAAAATCAGCCTAACGGGGTGAGATGCAATAGATTTAATTTGCTGTCTAAACGCAATTATTTGTCCATCGTCACCTTCTATTAATGCCCTTACAACCACGGTGACGCCATCTCGTAAGTAATCATTTGCGCCCGGTAAACGTTTAGCTGTAGGAAAGTTTAAAATAATAAACTTTTCATCAAGCAAGCCTACCATTTCTGTTTTCACGCGCTTACTGCTAGTGGGTGTTAATATTTCTAAGTCAACTAAACTACCAACCGGTATATTATTTAATTTGTCTGCATGCGTTGCTGGCATATCCATTCCATAAACATAGTAGTAAAACGTTGTGTTTTATCCGCGCCAAAACGTAGGCGTAAATAACACAAGCAAAGTAAAAATTTCTAGTCGGCCAAATACCATTGCAATAGTCAGCAACCATTTAGCGCCGTCGGTTATTGCACCATAATGCGAGGCAACATCACCCAACCCTGGGCCTAAGTTATTTAAACACGCCGCCGTAGCCGAAAACGCCGTTATATTATCCATTCCCGTACCCATAAGCGCCAGCATAATAATAATAAATACTAAGGCATAGGCAGAGAAGAACCCCCACACAGCCTCTACAACCTTATCAGGCAATGCTTTACGGCCAAGTTTGATTGAATAAATAGCACGAGGATGTACTAAGCGGTTTAGCTCACGTACGCCTTGCAGGTAAAGTAAAAACACGCGTACCACTTTCATACCGCCCCCGGTAGACCCTGCACAGCCACCAATAAAGCTCGAAAATATTAATAAAATAGGTAAAAACAGCGGCCATGTTGAAAAGTTATCGGTAGCAAAACCCGCCGTTGTACTCATAGACACCGCTTGAAATAGTGCTTGGTCAAGGGTTTCATCACCATTGGCGTATATCTCGTTCGACGACAACACAGTGAAACAAATAACCACCAGCGCTAATTGAATGCATAAAAATACTTTAAACTCGGGGTCGCGAATGTAGACCTGCACATTCCGGCTTGCCACCGCAGCATAGTGTAAGGAGAAGTTAATAGCGGCAATGATTAAAAAGAATACACAAATGAAGTTAATAACCGGGCTATCGAAATGGCCCATAGAAGCATCATAAGTCGAAAACCCACCAATGGCGACGGTAGAAAATGCATGACAAATGGCATCAAACCAGTCCATTCCTGCCGCCCAATACGCCAACATACAGGCAATGGTTAACGACACATAAATATACCAAAGATGCTTTGCGGTATCGGCTATGCGAGGGGTCATTTTTGAGTCTTTTACTGGGCCGGGGATTTCAGCACGATACAACTGCATTCCACCAACACCTAGCATGGGCAATATTGCAACAGCTAATACAATGATCCCCATACCGCCAAACCACTGTAATTGCTGGCGATAAAACAGCACTGACTTGGGTAAATATTCAATCCCCGTCAGCACCGTAGCTCCTGTCGTTGTTAAACCCGAAAAGGCTTCAAACACCGCATCAGCAAGGGATAAATTAGGTTCTTGTAAAAAGATAAGAGGCAAGGATGCGAATGCCCCCAGTACCAACCAAAACAAAACCACAATTAAAAAGCCTTCGCGGGCTTTCAAATCCCCGTTTTCATGTCGGTTTGGGTAATACGCTATTAAGCCAATAATAATACTGAAAATAAACGCTAAAACAAAAGGAACACCACCACCATCTTTATAAATTAAAGACACCACAGCAGGTGGCACCATGGTAATACTAAACAGCGCAACAAGTTGCCCAAGAATTTTTATGATGGTACGAAATTGCATTTAGCTAATCGCTTTTATTATTAGTAAATTCAGGCTCAACTGCATTAGCCTGGTTAAATAGAATGAATATGCATTACATGCAACTTGTGTAGGTTATTACTCTTTAATGGTTAACTCAACTGCGCCGTGACTTAAATCAAAAATATCTTTAATTGCTTGCTGTGCTTGGCGGCTATCAATGGTGATCACCCAATCAATATTAGCAGTAAATTGCTTTTCAATGTTTAGCACTTGGTAGTGCGTTTTAAGTAGCTGCTCAATTGCGCCTTGCATGCTGTATTCACTGCTGCCAAGTAGCTCAACACTTGGAACTTTAAGTACGGTGTCTAATTTGGCTAATGCATTATTTAACGATCCACCATAAGCACGCACTAACCCGCCAGTTCCAAGTTTAATCCCTCCAAAATACCGGGTCACCACGGCAGTAACTTCACCTAGCCCTGATCCCACCAGCACATTTAACATTGGTTTACCGGCCGTACCATTTGGCTCACCATCATCTGAAAAACCATAGACGTGGCTGCCACCCGGGTTACCTGCCACATGGGCCCAACAATTATGCCGAGCATCGCTGTATTTATCTTCAATACTTTTAATAAAAGCTTTAGCTGCGGCTAAATCGGGAGTGTGTGCAATATGCACAATAAACGTGCTTTTTTTAATTTCTTCTTGGTGAAACACAGCACCGGCTGGGTATTTATATTCTGACATATTTTACTTAACCAAAAAAATGGGGCCATTAGGCCCCTTCTCTCGCTAACTTCTCACTTAATCTAAGTGTAAGTCGCGCGTCATATTCTCTAAACTATCGTCGTGCACAATAATGTTATCTTCAATACGAATACCGCCATAAGGTTTAAACGCTTCAACCTTATCCCAGTTGATGTATTGCTTGTTGTCAGTTTGCGCTAAATCACCTAACAACGAATCAATAAAGTACAAACCAGGTTCAATAGTAAACACCTGATTTTTCTCTATCATACGTGTACAACGTAAAAATGGGTGACCTTCTGGAGATGCTTGGTGTGTACCTTTGTCGTCACTCATAAAGCCACCCACATCGTGTACTTGTAAACCAAGGTGATGCCCTAAACCATGCGGAAAGAAAGTAGAGGTAATTTTACGCTCAACAATATCTGCAGCCGGTAAGTTAACTATATTAAAGTCGCTAAGAATTTGCGCTATGCGGTTATGGCACTCAACATGTAAGTCGCCGTAAAGCATTCCTGGCTTTAATCCTTTGCCTAATTCGATTTGCGTAGCCGTCATTGTATTAACTAGCTCAGCAAATTCACCCTGCTTTTTGAAGTCATAAGTACGCGTTATATCTGCGGCGTAACCGTTAAAGTTTGCGCCAGCATCAATTAAAAATGAGTTATGTGTTTGCGGTGCGTTTGGCTCAAAATGAGTGTAATGCAAAATGGCGCAGTTTTCGTTAAGCGCCACTATATTACCATACGGCATTTCGTTTTCGCTTTGTCGTGTAGCCATAAGGTACGCTTGTTGAATATCAAACTCACTGCCACCATTAAAAAAAGTGTCGCGTGCAGCTTTATGGCCATCAACCGCTATACGGTTAGCATTACGTAAACACTCAAGTTCATACTGCGTTTTGTATGCTCTATTAAAATGTAAATAGTTAAGCACCGGCTCTGGGTTCATTATGCTAAAGCCAAGTGCTTGAGCTACTTCTATGTATTCGCCCATGTAAGCGTACTTTGCTTTGTCATAAGGAAGTAGCTTTTCAACCTGATCGGGTTGTAACAATAGTTCTATATCAAAATACTCAGCCCAAAAATCACGTGGTTCGTCAGGTACTTTATGCCAAAAATCAACAGGACGATAAAAAATAAGCTTAGGTTTGTCGCTACCATTAACAACAATCCAGCAATGTGGATTATCAATAACAGGTAACCAGGCTTTAAAGTGAGGATTAACTTTAAACGGGTAATACATGTCGTCTAAAAATTGGCGCTTTGCTTGGCCAGAGTGAATAACTAATCCTTCTAACCCTTCGCTTTCGCAAATTGTACGAGTACGCTGCTGCAGTGTTGCAATATGTTCGGCGTATAAAACGGCTAATTTATCCATTGTTAATCCATCTGTTAAATTTAACTTGCTTTGAGTCTACCACTTATAGCTATTACGCTCAAAAAAGGGGGATGGCCCACTGTGAGCCCCCCCCTTATTTAAACTTATGTTTACTAACCGCCTATTTTCATTTCCAGTATGGGAGCCAGTAAATTACCCTCTCGGCCCATACGAGTATGATATACCTGCCTGTAAGCAAATACATTTTTGACATAATCGCGTGTTTCTCGATACGGAATAAGCTCTATCCATAACTCTGCTGGCATTGCATCATCAGGCACCCAACGTTTTATACGATGGTAGCCTGCGTTATAAGATGCTGTAGCAAGTATTTCGTTACCATGGTTTTTCTTTTTCAAGTAACGTAAATAACTGGTACCTAGCCTAATATTTGTTTTAGGTTGATATAATCGACTATTAGACACACTGCCTTTATTTACATACTTAGCGGTACTTGGCAGCAATTGCATTAAACCTCGTGCATTAGCACTTGATCGCGCGTCAGGAGCAAATGAGCTTTCACGCCTTGCAATAGCAATACTCCAAGCTACATCTATTTTATTACGCTTGCTGTAGCGCTCAAATATGTCTTGAAAAGCAAATGGAAAACGTTGTTCAACATTATCCCAAGCTTTTATTTTTGCGAGTGTGAATATCGTGCTGTCGTGCCACCCCAAATCAGATGATAAAACAGAAGCCGCAAGCTTTTCTTCTTCATTTGAAGTGTTTGTTAAGTAATTCCATTCACGTCTCGCTGAGGTAACACGATCTAACTCATATAATGCTTTTGAACGTTTAAAACCAGGGGCATTACTCACCTTTGCGATTAATTGCTCACTAACCACTTTTGGTTGATTATTTAGATCAACCGGCAAGCCTAGACGCGCAGCGGCTAAAAAACCGTAGTAGTCTCGGTTAGTCGCAATACTTTGCCACATTTTTTTAGCTGTTTGATCGTCACCGCGTTCTGCATAACTATACGCAAGCCAATATTGCTGACCTAGACTAAGATTTTCTTTGCCTGTAAAAAACGCAGCAATACCTGCCCAATCTTGGGTTTTGAGCATGTTACCAAGCTGCCATTGCATTAATTTGTTGTCTTGGCGCTCTTTTGGCACTTTGTTTAACCAAAAACTGGCTTGCTTATGTCCGCTAGAAGCAAGTGATAAAGCAAAGGTGTAGTATAAATCTGCCTTTTCTTTATCGCTGTAGGTAAACATACGCTCTATTTTTTCCCATGCCCGAAGCGCTAGTTCTTTGTCGCGCCAAATTAGACGCTTAACACCATAAAGTGCAATTTCACCCTCTTTAGGCGATTTATTTTTATAGCGATATAACCCCGCCGCAGCGCTTGGGTCGCGGCGAACTTTTAAATATAAGTCAGCAAGGTAACGCTCATTTTTTGGTAAAAGTGTTTTTAAATAAGGTAATAGGCTTTGCGTTCCGCCTTGCGCGGCAAGTGTAATTCGTTGCCATACAGTATCGGCATTCATATAGCCTTTTTTGCGCCAGTACGAGAATAACGAATCGCACTCCTTAGGTTGTGACTTTCCCACCGTCCATAAATCAGTCACCTGGTTTAAAATGGCTTTTTCTGGGGCGCCTAAATCTAATTGATACCCCAAATATGTACAGGTGTATTCAGCATTGCTGGTGTCGCGGTAATTACGAATATACGCCGCTTTTCTATTATTTTTTTCAAGATACTCCAGCCATACTTTACGAACGGGCCATTCAAGTGGCGTATGTTGATATATATTTAAATAGCTTTCTATCTCTGCCTGATACTTTATGTTCGGGTTTCGTTCCCAATATGTTTTTTCTACATACGGTTTTAGTGGGTGATTTAGGTTATTAACTACGTTTTTAAACTCGCGGTAACTTGCGTTGCGTACTTTTTTTTCAGCATCTAAAAATGCGTCGTTATCGATGCTAGCCTCGGCAGAATAAAGAGGAAAAATAAAAGCAGCTGCCGCAAAACTAAATAATTGTTTTTTCATAATGTCCTTTAATAAAAAATTAAAGTAGTGAATAAAAGCTTTTTCACCACCTTAGCACCAAACCAGCTATATTTTAACCAGTCGTTTGTAACCGAGTTAAATTTTTCGTTGCATTTTCTACTCAAAGCAAGCACACTGATTGAAATGCAAACTCATCGTACCAGTCTTAGTTCGTCAACTAGGGAGAATAAAATGTTATATAAAAGCGATTCCTTTGAAGTTAGCTTCCTAAAGGAAAACATCGCCGAGTTTAAGTTTTGTGTTGCAGGTTCTGTAAACACACTATCTCAAAAAACTCTTTCAGAATGTGCAGCAGCATTAAAAGAATTAGCTGCTAATTCTGATATCAAAGGCATGGTTTTTACCAGTGATAAAGACCACTTTATTATTGGCGCCGACATCTTCGAATTTTTACCTACATTTACTAAACCTGAAGAAGATTTAGTAGTGTGGATCAAAAACGCAACTGACGTTTTTGATGCAATCGAAGATTTACCATTCCCAACTCTAAGCGTTGTAAACGGCTTAGCACTTGGCGGCGGATGTGAGTGGGCACTTGCTACCGATTATCGTGTTGCAAGCGAAAGCGCTAAAATGGGCCTACCAGAAGTTAAACTTGGCATAATGCCTGGTTTTGGTGGCACAGTGCGCTTACCACGTATCATTGGCGCAGATAACGCCATGATGTGGATCACTTCAGGCGCTGAAAACCGCGCAGCTGACGCCCTTAAAGTAGGTGCGTTTGACGCAGTAGTTAGTGCTGACAAACTTTTAGAGTCAAGTGTAGCAACACTTGAATTAGCGATTGCAGGCAAGCTAGATTGGCAAGCTAAACGTAACGTAAAACTACAACCACTTAAATTAAACCGTGTTGAGCAAGGCATGAGCTTTGCTATGGCAGAAGGTATGGTAATGGGTAAAACCAAAGGCCACTATCCTGCTCCGGTTATGGCAGTACGCACTATTAAAGCAGCTGCAAACTGTACTCGCGATGAAGCAATGGCAATCGAAAATGCTAACTTTGCAAAACTTGCGCGTACTAACGAAGCTGCAGCACAAACGGGCATTTTCTTAAATGACCAGTTCATTAAAGGTAAAGCACGTAAACTTGCTAAGCACAGCGATGTAGAAATTAAACAAGCTGCAGTACTAGGTGCGGGTATTATGGGCGGCGGTATTGCTTATCAGTCTGCTTATAAAGGCACACCAATCATAATGAAAGACATCCAACAGGATGCGCTTGATTTAGGTATGGGTGAAGCGTCTAAATTATTAGGTGCAAAAGTTAAGCGTGGCCACATGCCAATGGAAAAAATGTTGGCAACACTAAGCAAAATTAAGCCAACCCTTAACGATGCAGACCTACAATACGCTAACATTATTGTTGAAGCCGTTGTAGAAAACCCTAAAGTTAAGCAAGCAGTATTAGCAGACCTTGAGAAGAACATGCCAGAAGGCACTGTACTTACATCAAATACGTCGACTATCTGTATTGACCTACTTGCTGAAGCACTTGATAAACCAGAAAACTTCTGTGGTATGCACTTTTTCAACCCAGTGCCAAAAATGCCATTAGTAGAAATTATCCGTGGTGCAAAAACGTCAGACAAAACCATTAACGCAGTTGTTGATTATGCCCTTAAACTTGGCAAGTCTCCTATCGTTGTTAATGATTGCCCAGGCTTTTTTGTAAACCGTGTTTTATTCCCTTACTTTGCAGGCTTTAGCAAGCTAGTTGTTGAAGGCGCTAACTTTGCAAAAGTAGATAAAGTAATGGAAAACGTATTTGGTTGGCCTATGGGTCCGGCTTACCTATTAGATGTTGTAGGTATTGATACGGCTTATCATTGTACTGGCGTAATGGCTGACGGATTCCCTGAGCGCATGGCGCGTGCAGAAAAAGATCCGGTAACTGTTTTTGCTAACGAAAAACGTTTTGGTCAAAAGAACAAAGCAGGTTTTTACAAGTACGAAACAGACCGTCGTGGTCGTCTTAAAAAATCAAGCGATGCAACAGCAGTTGAGCTATTAGCGCCAATTACTGATGCACCGAAAGAATTCGATAAGCAAGAAATCATTGACCGTTGTATGATTCCAATGATCAACGAAGTTCTTCTTTGTTTACAAGAAGGTATTGTTGCTTCTCCACAAGAAGCTGATATGGCCCTTGTATACGGTGTTGGTTTCCCTCCATTTAGAGGCGGCGCGTTCCGTTACTTAGATCAAACAGGTTTAGCTAACTTTGTTGCAGCAGCAGACAAATACGCTCACCTAGGTGCGATTTACCAAGTATCAGAGCAAACTCGCAAATGGGCTGAAGAAGGCCGTGTTTTCTATAAGGTGGAAGGTTAATATCATGAATAATCCAGTAATTGTAGATTGTATCCGCACACCAATGGGTCGCTCAAAAGGTGGCGTATTTAAAAACAAGCGTGCGGAAGACTTAAGCGCTCATTTAATGAAGGGCTTACTAGAACGCAACCCAGCGGTTGATCCAGCATCAATCGACGACATTTATTGGGGTTGTGTACAGCAAACATTAGAGCAAGGCTTTAACGTTGCACGTAACGCATCACTACTTGCGGGTATTCCACACTCAGTACCAGCAACCACAGTTAACCGTTTATGTGGTTCGTCAATGCAAGCATTACACGACGCAGCACGCGCCATTATGACTGGCGCTGGCGACACTTACCTAATTGGTGGTGTTGAGCACATGGGCCATGTTCCTATGACTCACGGTAACGACTTTCACCCAGGCTTAGCAACGTCAATTGCACAAGCGTCTGGCTCTATGGGTTTAACAGCAGAATACCTTGCTACTATTCACGGTATTAGCCGTCAGCAGCAAGATGAATTTGCATACCGTTCGCACCAACGTGCACATGCTGCAACAGTTGAAGGCCGTTTCCGCCGCGAAATTTTAGCAATGGAAGGTCACGCAGCAGATGGTTCTTTAATTTTAGTTGAAGATGACGAAGTAATTCGCCCTGAAACGACGGTTGAAGGTTTATCTCAGCTTCGCCCAGTATTTAACCCAGCTTCGGGTTCTGTTACAGCCGGTACGTCTTCAGCACTTTCTGATGGCGCATCAGCCATGTTAGTAATGAGCGAAGAAAAAGCTAAAGAGCTTGGTTTACCAATTCGTGCACGCATTAAAGCAATGGCAGTTGCCGGTTGCGATCCATCAATCATGGGTTACGGCCCAGTACCAGCAAGTAAAAAAGCACTTGCCCAAGCGGGTATTACTATTGATGACATCGATGTTGCTGAGCTTAACGAAGCCTTCGCAGCGCAATCATTACCAGTACTTAAAGACTTAGGTTTAGCTGATGTGGTTGACGAAAAAGTTAACTTGAATGGCGGCGCTATCGCACTGGGTCACCCTCTGGGTTGTTCTGGTTCGCGTATTAGCACCTCGCTAATTCACTTAATGGAAGATAAAAATGCTAAGTACGGTTTAGCGACTATGTGTATTGGTTTAGGCCAAGGTATCGCAACTGTATTTGAGCGTGTTCAAGACTAATACTCTTAACACGTAAACCATCTTGGTGAGTAAAAAGGCGCACTGACGAAAGTTAGTTCGCCTTTTTTATTTGCCAAATTTTAAGGCGCTATACTAACGCAATTTAGATTTGTGTTGTTGTGATCGGGTTTATAATTTAATGTTTATGTATATAAACTTAAATGAAAACTGATCCAGATCTAAGTAAATTAGTTAATTTATACTTAAAATTACGCTAAACTTTGGCGCAACAAAAAATCTGACTACTCGTAAAGTCACGGATTTGAAAACTATTTACAGGCATACGCACTATGAATTTTGATAACCCCGATCACCAATTAGATGCCATTGGCCTTCGCTGCCCCGAGCCTGTAATGATGGTACGTGCTGCTATTCGTAAAATGAACGACGGTGAAACACTGTTAATAACCGCTGATGACCCATCAACCACTCGCGACATCCCCAGCTTTTGTGTATTTATGGATCACACGCTGGTGGCTAAAGATGCAGAGGAAGCACCGTATAGGTATGTGGTGAAGAAAGGGTTGTAAAGTTCTCAGTTCTCAGTTCTCAGTTCTCAGTTCTCAGTTCTCAGTTCTCAGTTCTCAGTTTCAAAATAGAAACCGTGCTCGTTAAATCAAGTACGGTTTTTTACTTCTCTTTACGCTAAAAACTGACAACTATAAACATTCTGCTATTTCTTAGTAATAGTCACTTTTGGCTCATCATAGTCACTAAAATCAATGCTTACTATGTATGTGCCTTTTATCGCAGGTGTGTAACTAAAGTAATTATAAATAGTATTACAGTCTGCCGTTGCTGCTTGCCCAAGTGTTAAACTTTGACCTTGTGGGAATGAGTCGCTGTAACCACAGTTAAAGCCTTCACTAAAATCGGCATCGGCAATTTTGAATTCGTACACTTTACCTGGCGTGCTAAATTTTACCTGTGCTTGATACAGTGCTGGGCCAACTAAGTTAAATTGGTACTGGGGCTCTGCGTCCCATAAAGTAAAATCGCCTCGCAGGTACATGGTGCGGTCGAGTTCTTTTTGTGGCAATACATCGTTAATTGATATTTGGCTTGAACATGCACTGAGTAACCCAGCAATAGCGAGTGGTATTATTTTTTTTATTGAAATCATCAATTTTTATCCTATTCATTATACCTATTAGCTTAATTAAGTTAGGTAGGTATTAAAACTAAAAAGCCAGCGTTATGCTGGCTTTTTAAATTGCTAATGGTTGTTATTTTTGTAAAACAGAAATATCTGCAATATCTAAAAATAAACTACTTAACTGACTTAATAGCGCAAGGCGATTTTGCTTAACAGCTTCATCGTCGGCCATAACCATTACGTTGTCAAAAAAGTTATCAACACTTTCACGAATGCCTGCCAATTGGCTAAGCGCTTCTTGGTAGTTTCCATCGGCATAAAGTGGTGCAAGCTCAGTTGCAAATTTTGCCACTTGTGATGCCAATACTTTTTCAGCGTCGTCGCTTAATAAGCTCTCATCAACATTACCTTGGCTTGTGATGTCGTTTTTAGCAAGAATGTTACTTACACGCTTATTAGCGGCTGCAAGGGCTTCTGCTGCGTCTAAAGTACGGAAGTGGCTTACGGCTTTAACACGACGGTCAAAATCAACTGGTTTAGTTGGACGACGTGCTAGCACAGCTTGAATAACGTCTACTTCAATACCTTCGTCTTGATACCATGCACGGAAACGTCCTAGCATAAATTCAAATACGTCGGTTGATACATTCAGGTTAGTAAGCTTTTCGCCAAACAGTGTTTGTGCTTTTGCTACTAGGTCTAAAATATCAAGAGGTAACTCTTTTTCTACCATAATACGCAGTGCACCAATAGCAGCACGACGAAGTGCAAATGGGTCTTTATCACCTTTTGGTGCTTGGCCTATACCAAAAATACCCACCAGCGTATCAAACTTATCTGCAATGGCTACTGCACAACTAATTAGGTTTGTAGGTAAGTTGTCGCCTGCAAAGCGTGGCATGTATTGCTCGTTTTGTGCAAGCGCTACATCTTCTGCTTCACCGTCAAAGCGAGCGTAATGCATTCCCATTACACCTTGTACATCGGTAAATTCCATTACCATTTCGGTCATTAAGTCTGTTTTACTTAATAGGCCTGCACGTTTTGCTAAGTCTTTATCTGCGCCTAATTGCTCAGCAATATACCCTGCAAGTTCGCTAATACGCTCAGACTTATCTTTAAGCGTACCTAACTGCTTTTGGAATAAAACGGTATCAAGCGATTCTAAACGGCTTTCTAATGTTTTCTTTTTGTCGGTCTCAAAGAAGAACTGTGCATCAGCCAAACGTGGGCGTACAACTTTTTCGTTACCAGAAATTACTACGCTTGGATCTTTACTCTCGATGTTAGATACAAACAAAAACTTATTTAAAAGCTTGCCGTTTTGATCTAATAGCGGGAAGTATTTTTGATCGTCCTTCATGGTGTAAATTAGCGCTTCGGCTGGTACATCTAAAAATGCTTCTTCAAATGTTGCCGTTAAAGTAACTGGCCACTCTACCAGTGATGTTACTTCTTCTAGTAAATCTTCATCCATTGCAACAACAGCGTTAACTGCGCTTGCAGCTTCTTCTATTTGTGCACGTATTTGCGCTTTACGTTGTTCGTAATCAGCAATAACGTAAGCAGATTTAAGTACATCAAAAACCTCATCAGCATGGTTAATGCTAATTTTTTCTGGGTGATGAAAACGGTGACCTTGAAGTTGGTTACTTACTTGCTTACCAAGAATTTCACCTTCTAGCAATTCGCTACCAAATAAAATAGTGACGGTATGAACTGGGCGAATAAATTGTGTTTTATTCGCACCCCAGCGCATTGGCTTTGGTATTGGTAATTTACTTAACGCTTTTGCGATAGCATCTGCCATTAGCGTTTTAGTGTCTTGCCCTGCTACTTTAGCAATGTGCAATAACCATGCGCCTTTATCCGTTTCAAGTGTTTGTGCTTCACTTACCTCAATACCACAACCGCGTGCCCAACCCATTGCTGCTTTTGTAGGGTTACCTTCGCTATCGAACGCGGCTTTTGTTGCTGGTCCGCGCTTTTCTACTTCTTTGTCCTGTTGTTTAGCTTCAAGTGCTTTTACTTGCAAACCTAAACGTCGAGGCGATGCATACCAGCTTACGCCTTGATGTGCTAATTCTAGCGATTCTAACTCTTGAGTTAAATTTGCAGCAAATGCCTCGGCAAGTTTACGCAACGACTTTGGTGGCAACTCTTCAGTGCCAATTTCTACTAATAAATTTTGTGCTGTCATGCTTACTTATCCTTACACAGCGGGAAACCAAGCGCTTCGCGTGCATCGTAATAACTTTGTGCACACGCTTTTGATAACGCACGAACACGTAAAATATAACGCTGACGTTCTGTTACCGATATAGCATGGCGCGCATCTAATAGGTTAAATGCATGCGATGCTTTCATCACTTGCTCGTAGGCAGGAAGTGGTAAATTTGCTTCAATTAACTTTTGGCTCTCAGCTTCACACTTATCAAACTGCGCAAACAAGTCTTCTACGTTTGCATGTTCAAAGTTGTATGTAGATTGCTCTACTTCATTTTGATGAAATACATCACCGTATGTTACACGCCCTAGTGGACCGTCTGCCCATACTAGGTCGTAAATACTGTCTACGCCTTGAATATACATCGCTAAACGCTCTAAGCCGTAAGTAATTTCACCTGTTACTGGTGAGCACTCCAATCCGCCTACTTGTTGGAAGTAGGTAAACTGCGTTACCTCCATACCGTTTAACCAAATTTCCCACCCTAAGCCCCATGCGCCAAGCGTTGGTGATTCCCAGTTATCTTCAACAAAGCGTACTTCGTGAGTTAGGGTATCAATACCCATTGCTTCTAGTGAGCCTAAGTAAAGCTCTTGAATGTTATCTGGTGATGGCTTTAAGACTACCTGAAATTGGTAGTAATGTTGTAAGCGGTTTGGGTTTTCACCATAGCGGCCATCCGTAGGACGGCGACACGGTTGTACGTATGCGCTAGACATTGGCTCAGGGCCAATCGATTTCAAAAATGTTTGCGGGTGAAATGTCCCTGCGCCCACTTCCATATCAAGTGGTTGAATAATGACACAGCCTTGCTGCGCCCAATAATCCTGTAAAGCCAGGATCAAACCTTGGAAGGTTTTTACGTCGTATTTTTGCATATTTGGCTTTTTACTATCTAAGAAGTAGCGTGAAAATTATCCTTAGTATACCGTGTGTACACTCAGGTTTTAAGCAGTTTGTGTATTTGTAGAAAATAAAAAAGGAGCCGTTAGGCTCCCTTTTAATTATTTAAATATGTTTTTACACATCGAGGTTAACTACGCGTAGCGCGTTAGTTTCAATAAACTCACGACGTGGCTCTACCTGATCACCCATAAGCGTTGCAAATAACTGATCCGCGCCTACAGCGTCTTCAATGGTTACTTGTAACATACGGCGCGCGCCTGGATCCATAGTTGTTTCCCACAGTTGATCAGGGTTCATCTCACCCAATCCTTTGTAGCGTTGAATATAGATCCCACGCTTAGATTCAGTGATCAACCATTCCAAAGCTTCCACAAAGTTATCAACAGGTTTTGTTTTCTCACCGCGTTGAATATAAGCACCTTCTGTAATGATATTTGCAATGTTAACACCAGTCACAGCAATACGTTGGTAGTCACGTGATGTAATGAAGTCGTAGCTTAATACATGAGACTTATCTACACCGTGTTGACGAATATTCACAACAGGATAGTACAAGTTGCGCTCTGCATCATACTGAGTTGCAGCGTTGAAAATAGTGGCATCTTCATCACGGTCAACTAAATCGTCAACAAGCTCTTTTGTCCACGCAATTACTTTAGCTTCGTCTTCAAGGTCTTCTTTTGTTAATTCGCTTTGGTAAATTAAACGTTCCATTACCGTGTTAGGGTATTTACGTTTTAAGCGCTCGATTACTTTAACTGTATTTTGGTAATCGTGAACTATTTTCTCTAATGCTTCACCTTCAAGCGCTGATGCATCGGCACTTGTGTATAAAGCTGCATTATTAAGTGCAAGCGATGTTAAGTACTCAACAAGTGCTGGGTCATCTTTAATATAGCGCTCTTGCTTACCTTTTTTCACTTTATAAAGTGGTGGTTGAGCAATATAAATATATCCGCGCTCTACAATTTCCGGCATTTGACGATAGAAGAACGTTAGCAATAAAGTACGAATGTGAGAACCATCCACGTCCGCATCGGTCATGATGATAATACGGTGATAACGTAGTTTTTCAGGGTTATATTCGTCACGACCAATACCACAACCTAATGCAGTAATTAGTGTTGCAACTTCTTGTGAAGACAGCATTTTATCAAAACGTGCTTTTTCTACGTTTAGAATTTTACCTTTAAGCGGAAGAATCGCCTGATTCTTACGGTTACGACCCTGCTTGGCTGAACCGCCAGCAGAGTCCCCTTCCACTATGTAAAGTTCTGATTGTGCAGGATCTTTTTCCTGACAATCGGCTAATTTACCCGGCAAACCGGCAAGATCCATAGCGCCTTTACGACGTGTCATTTCACGGGCTTTACGTGCAGCTTCACGCGCACGTGATGCATCTATAATTTTCCCAACAACAATTTTAGCATCTACAGGGTTTTCTAATAAAAACTCAGTGAACTTTTCAGCCATTGCTTGTTCTACTGCAGACTTAACTTCGCTAGATACTAGCTTGTCTTTTGTTTGAGAAGAGAACTTAGGATCAGGAACTTTAACACTAATAACTGCAGTCAAACCTTCACGCGCATCGTCACCGGTTGCGTTACTGGTTGTTTTTGCTTTCTTGTTAAAGCCTTCTTTCTCCATAAAATTATTAAGTGTACGTGTTAGCGCAGACCTAAAACCTGCTAAGTGAGTACCACCATCACGTTGTGGAATGTTATTTGTAAAACAGTAAATGTTTTCTTGATATGCGTCATTCCATTGCATCGATACTTCAACACTAATTCCGTCTTCTACACGCTCATGTGTAAAGTGGAAAATGCCTTTATGAATAGGTGTTTTGTTTCGGTTAATGTATTCAACAAATGCCTGAATACCACCTTCGTATTTAAAGTGGTCACTTTTATTTTCTTCACGCTCATCATTTAAAATGATGCTAACGCCCGAGTTAAGGAACGACAGTTCACGTAGGCGTTTTGCTAAAATATCGTAATGAAAATCTAAATTAGTGAATGTTTCTGCACTTGGCCAAAAACGTAGTTCCGTACCCGTTGTTTCAGACTCTCCAATAACAGCGAGTGGCGCATCTGGCACACCCATAGTGTAAAACTGCTCATGAAGTTTACCTTCTCGACGCACGGTTAGTTTTAACTTTTCTGAAAGTGCGTTTACAACCGAAACACCCACACCATGTAAGCCGCCTGATACCTTATAAGAGTTATCATCAAACTTACCACCAGCGTGAAGTACCGTCATGATTACTTCGGCAGCCGAAACGCCTTCTTCTTCATGGATAGATACTGGGATACCACGGCCGTTATCTCTAACCGAAACAGAGCCATCTAAGTGAATCGTTACAAAAATATCATCACAATGACCAGCAAGGGCTTCGTCTATTGAGTTATCAACGACCTCAAACACCATGTGGTGTAAGCCTGTGCCATCATCGGTGTCCCCTATATACATCCCAGGACGCTTTCTTACTGCGTCTAATCCTTTAAGTACTTTAATACTCGACGAGTCATAATTCTCAGACATGGTTAATCCCACTTATCTTGTTATTAGGTTGCCATGTTTCACGTGGAACATTTTTAGTTCTCGTTGCATGGGTTCCACCACAGCAGAAATACTCTCAGATAAAATTGAAGAGATAAATATTTGAGAACTGCAGTGAGACAATAGTTGCCCAACTTTCTCTTTTGTATCTTCGCCTAACTCTGAGGGTAAATCATCTATTAGCAATATAGATTGCTTATCGGTCTCTGACTCAATTAAGCTATTTTGCGTTACTTTTAACGCATACAATAATAACTTTAACTGCCCGCGTGAGAACGTATTCTCTACACTATTGCCAGCGACACTGAAACTAAAGTCGGCCTTATGTGGGCCTTTACTTGTAAATCCTTGGCGAGCATCTCGCTCAAAGTTTTGCTCTAACGCATCTGCAAGAGATTCATTCTCTTTCCAGCCTGCATTAAACGTCATCTCTAAATCGCGTATAAGCGTTAATTCTGAACACATTTTATCAAAAAATTGCTGCTTAAACCTACTTATATACGCCAATCTTAATTTATTTATTTCTTCAGCCAGTCTAACAAATTCTTTGTCCCAAAACTTAATTTGGTCAAAATAATTCTTAGGCTTAGATTTTAGTAAAGCATTACGCTGTTTTAATACTTTATTAAACGATTGCCACAGGTAAAAAAACTCATGTTCCACGTGGAACAATCCTAAATCTAAAAACTTTCTGCGCTCTTTTGGCCCACCAAAAAACAATGAGTAGCTTTCAGGCGTTATTATTTGAACAGGCATAAGCTGTGCGAGTTCAGATATTTTCCGGCTCGCTTTACCTTGAATCTTTAAATTAGTTTCACCTAACCGCGTCTTACTGATACCAATAGGAATTGATAAATCATGCACCGTTTTTCGGCCATGAATTACAAATTGCTCTTGCTGGTGTGCAATTATGCTTTTATGTTTTGGTGTTCGAAAAGACTTGCCGTGAGAAAGGTAATAAATAGCTTCTAAAAGACTGGTTTTCCCGCTGCCATTTTCACCATATATAATGTTAACGCCATTAACAGGTTCTAGCGTCAGGGCCTCAATATTACGAAAATATTTGAGGCTCAAATGACTTAAGCTCATTATATGTTTATGATCTTATAAACGCATAGGCATAACAACATACATAGCTTCATCATCACCAGCGCCTTCTATTAAAGCACTGCTGTTTGAATCTGCTAACGTAAACTGTACATCTTCGGTTTTTAATGTGTTTAATACATCTAAAACATACGAAACATTAAAACCAATTTCTAATTCATCACCTTGGTAATTTACTTCAACAACCTCTTCAGCTTGTTCTTGCTCTGGATTGTTAGCAGTTATTTTTAATAAACCATTTGATAAATTTAAGCGTACACCACGAAACTTCTCGTTCGATAAAATCGACACTCGCTGAAACGCATTTCGCAACCATTCACGGTTCGCAATAATTGTTTTATCACCGCCTCGTGGAAGTACACGACGGTAATCAGGAAAACGCCCATCAACAAGTTTACTTGTAAATGTAAACTCAATATCAATAATACGAATGTGGTTAGCACCAAATTGAATAGTGACTAGCTCATCGTCGGCAACCATAAGGCGCATGATTTCTTGCACACCTTTACGTGGAATAATTAATTGGCGTTGAGTATTAAGTGATTGAGTAAGTTTTTTCTGTGCAATCGCCAGGCGGTGCCCGTCGGTAGCCACAGTTTTAATATCGCTGTTATCAACTTCAAACGACATACCGTTTAAGTAATAACGCACATCTTGGTTTGCCATTGAAAAGTGCGTGCTTTCAAGTAATTTACGAAGCTCTAAACGCGTTAGTTGAAATTCAACTTCACCATCCCATTCTTCTAAATTGGGGAAGTCAGCCGCTGATAACGTTGTGAGTGAAAAACGACTTTTACCACTGGTTAATAACAACTGGTGGTCTTGTAAGCTTAACGTAATGTCTGAACCTTCGGGTAGACTTTTACAAATATCGAGTAACTTTTTAGCTGGTAAAGTTAATTTTGTATCGGCAATATCATCACCAACAAAAACACCAGACACTAATTCAATTTCAAGGTCGGTCCCTGTCATCGAAAGCTGTCCGTTTTCTACTACTAACAAAACGTTAGATAAAATTGGTAACGTATGCTTACGCTCAATTGCGCCCGACACTTGAACCAATGGCTTTAAAAATTGTTGTCTTGATATTGTTATTTGCATAAAAAAGTCAGCCCTAAGATGACAATGTTCTTATTAAATTTTGATAATCTTCTTTAATTTCGTGACTTTCATCACGTAACGATTTTATTTTACGACACGCATGTAAAACCGTTGTATGGTCACGACCACCAAACGCGTCACCAATCTCAGGTAAGCTGTGATTGGTTAATTCTTTAGACAGCGCCATAGCAACCTGACGCGGCCTTGCTATAGAGCGGCTTCGGCGTTTAGAAAGTAAATCCGAGACACGAATTCGATAATACTCAGCCACTGTACGCTGTATATTATCGATTGTGACAAGCTTATCTTGCAGTGCCAATAAGTCACGCAATGCTTCTTTTACAAAGTCGATAGAAATAGGACGCCCAGTGAAGTTTGCATTTGCAATTACACGGTTAAGTGCGCCTTCAAGTTCACGTACATTTGAACGTAATTTTTTTGCAATGAAAAAAGCCACTTCATGAGGTAAATTTATTTTACTCTGCTGCGCCTTTTTCATCAAAATAGCTACACGTGTTTCAAGCTCTGGTGGCTCAATAGCAATTGTTAATCCCCAACCAAAACGAGACTTAAGCCTGTCTTCTACCCCTTCAATTTCTTTAGGGTAACGGTCAGAAGTTAAAATAATTTGTTGATTACCTTCAAGCAACGCATTAAAGGTATGAAAAAACTCTTCTTGAGAACGTTCTTTATTGGCAAAAAATTGAATGTCATCAATCATTAATGCATCAACACTACGGTAATAACGTTTAAATTCTTCTATTGCATTATTTTGTAGTGCTTTAACCATATCTTGTACAAAACGCTCTGAATGCATATACACAATTTTAGCATCAGGCTTATTTGCCATAATGCCATTACCTACAGCATGGAGTAAGTGCGTTTTACCTAAGCCCGTACCACCGTATATAAATACAGGGTTAAATGCAGAGCCAGGGTTATCGGCCACTTGAGTTGCAGCCGCTTTTGCTAATTGGTTAGATTTACCCTCAACAAAACTATCAAAGGTGTAGTTTTCTTTAATATTTGATTTATAGCCCGATTTAGGTGCGGGTTCAACAACCGGTTTTTGCTCACGCGGCTGTTGCTTTGCTGATGCTTGAATACTGGGCGCAGGCTGTGTTTCTGTAGCAGGTGCAACCTGTGTATTTAAAAGTGGTTTGCTACCTACATCAAAACGAAGTTCCGGTGCTTCGTCACCACAAATCTCGACGAGTAGCTCGTTAATGCGGTTAAGGTATTTTTCTCTCACCCAATCAAGCACAAAGCGATTAGGTGCATAAATAGTCAGAGTATCTTCGGTACTTTCTGCTTGAAGTGGTCTTACCCACATACTGAACTGCTGCGAAGGCAATTCATCTTGCAATACATATAAACAACTTTGCCAAACCGACAGATACACAGTTAAACTCCCAGAGATATAATTTTTATTCCCGCACATCAAAAATGGTTAAAAACCATGCATTTATTGCGTTTAAATAGCCAAATAAGCGGCCCAAGACCAAGTATTATGAAGGCACTTTATCCACAAGTAAAAGGCTGATTTTTATAAAATTATGTATAACGACATGAAAAAAAGCTAACAACCTGATTTAATTGAATTTTTAATTATTAGCCTGAGAACAGATCATAACAAAATAACACCAAGATCGCGAACCAATTTTACGATCCAATTTACTTTTCCCCCGCTTTTATTCACTTTTTATACAAGGGCTGTGGAAAACTTCTTATTTATGATGATCCTACTAGATCGCGCTTTACGATCACTAACTGCCTGCTTAATAAACACGGTGCTTAACGCGTAATTATGATTGACTTTAGGTCGTTTCATCTATAATATCTCGCGCTCGCAATGGCACCTGTGCCAGGATCGCGACCTGCATAGGATGTTTTAACTTTAACCGATCGGATGAGATTGTTATGAAAAGAACTTTTCAACCTAGCGTTTTAAAACGCAAACGTGCACACGGTTTCCGTGCTCGCATGGCAACTGTAAATGGCCGTAAAGTATTAGCACGTCGCCGCGCTAAAGGCCGCAAAGTTCTTTCTGCTTAATTTATAAGTGGAAGACTTTAGCTTTGGCAGGGAGTTACGTCTGTTAACTCCCTCGCATTACTCTCGTATATTTAACGAACCCGCTCGGGCTGCAACTCCTTACTTTACTCTATTAGCTAAACCCAATGACCAAGAAAAACCTAGGTTAGGACTTACTGTTGCTAAAAAACGTGTAAAAAAGGCATGCCAACGAAACCGTATTAAACGTCTTGCTCGCGAAAGTTTTCGTTTAAATCAACACAACATCGATAACATTGATATTGTGCTTATGGTTAAAAATGGCATTGACGAGCAGTCTAATGAAGAATTAACCAAGCAACTGACCAAGTTATGGCGAAAAATCAACGAACGCTGTAAACCAGGTGCGCCTAAGCCTCCACCCTTTAAGAAACGCCCAAACAAATCAGCTAAATCTAATAAACAAACCCAATAGCAATAGAATTACAGGGTTAATTAATGTATCTTTAGCTCACCTTTTAATCATGCATTTAAAATTTCCAATAGAGCCTTTAAATACATGATATCTATCTCACTAAATTTAACTAGGGGCATAAACATCATGAGGTTACTCAAACCACTTGTTGCTTTACCGACATTATGTTTAGTGTTATTGATCCGCGGTTATCAAAAGTGGATTAGCCCGCTATTAGGTCCGCATTGTCGTTTTAATCCAAGCTGCTCACATTACGCAATTCAAGCAATAAAATTGCATGGATTGATAAAAGGAAGTTGGTTAGCATTAAAACGCATATTAAAATGCCATCCTTTACATTCAGGTGGTGATGACCCAGTACCTGAAAAAATAACCCATATTAACCACCAACACGAGAAATAAGAGCTGTTATGGAATCGCAACGCACGTTTTTATTCATTGGCCTAATGCTAGTGTCGTTTTTATTGTTCCAAGAATGGAATAATGATTATAACCAGCCAAAAGTCGATCCAAGTGCCACAACACAAACGCAACAAGCAAATTCAACTGAATCGGATGATTTTATACCTTCATCGTCAGACTCTGGCTTACCGGCTTCAACAACATTAGCTAAACGTTCTGTTATAGAAATAACAACAGACGTGTTTAAAGTTAAAATCGACACCAAAGGTGGCGATATCGTTGAATCGGACTTACTTCAATACAAAGAAGTGAAAGGCGAAGAAACACCTTTCATGCTGCTGGGTGAATTTGAGGGTAATCAATACTTTTCACAAAGTGGTTTAATTGGTTTAAATGGCCCAGACGCATCTGCAAACGGTCGCCCTACTTACCACAGCGAACAAACGTCTTATACCTTAACAGGTGATGAGTTACGCGTACCGTTACAGTTTACTGATAGCAACGGTGTTAGCTTTACTAAAACGTATGTATTTAAAAAAGGTCAATATGATGTTGGCTTAGAATACACAGTAAACAATACAACCAGTGCCCCTATTCAAGTACAGCTTTACACACAGGTTAAACGCACAGTACAAGAAAAAGGCAGCTTAGTTGATCAAAACTATTTAGGTGCAGCTTACGGTACAGACGAAGAACCGTACGAAAAATACAGCTTTTCTGACATGGCCGACAAAAACCTAAATGAAAGCACGCAAGGTGGTTACATTGCATTTATTCAACATTACTTTGTAAGTGCGTGGGTACCAAAGCAAGACCAAACCAACACCCTTTATAGCTTAATTACAAGCAGTAACGCCGCTATCATTGGTACAAAAGCAGAACCTGTTAATGTTCAAGCCGGTTCAGAGCAAACCATTACTTCTATTTACTACATGGGCCCTAAAGAGTCTGATGTATTAGAAGCGCTTCACCCTGACTTAGACCTAACTGTAGACTACGGCTGGTTATGGTTTATTTCACAGCCACTATTTGTATTACTAAAATGGCTTTACAGTATTCTTGGTAACTGGGGTTTAGCAATTATTGCTATCACTATTATTGTTAAATCATTGATGTACCCGCTAACTAAAGCGCAATACACGTCAATGGCTAAAATGCGTGCCCTTCAACCAAAAATGGCAGCTCTTAAAGAAAAGTATGGTGATGACCGTCAAAAATTCGGTCAAGCTACTATGGAGATGTACAAAAAAGAGAAAGTAAACCCAATGGGTGGTTGTTTCCCTATTTTGCTACAAATGCCTATTTTCTTAGCGTTGTTTTATGTATTTTTAGAATCAACAGAACTTCGCCATGCTGAGTTTATGCTTTGGTTAACTGATTTATCAGCACAAGACCCATACTACGTATTACCAATTTTATTTGGTGCTAGTATGTTTATAACTCAAAAGCTTCAACCTATGACGGTTACCGATCCAATGCAGCAAAAAATGATGACCTTTATGCCGGTTATCTTCTCTGTATTCTTCTTATGGTTCCCATCAGGCTTAGTACTTTACTGGTTAGTATCTAACCTTATTTCAATCGCGCAAATGCTTTATATTTATCGCGGTATGGAAAAGAAAGGAATAAAAGTAAGAGGCTAACTTAGCCCTACTTATTACAAAGGCGACTTAGGTCGCCTTTTTTATTGCCCATTTTTTATCAGAGCATTCGCGAGTGGTAATTTCATAGGTTACAATAGCGCCATAACGTACACATTGTTGGTAAATTAAATAGCATGATCAATCAAGACACAATTGCAGCACAAGCAACCGCACCTGGGCGTGGTGGTGTTGGTATTATTCGGGTTTCTGGCAGCCTTGCCAAAAGCGTTGCTGAACAAGTTATTGGTAAAATACCAAAAGTGAGGTACGCCGATTATGTACCATTTAAAAACTTAAATGGCGATCAACTTGACCAAGGTATTGCCATTTATTTTGCCGGACCTAACTCATTTACTGGTGAAGATGTACTTGAGTTGCAAGGTCATGGTGGCCCAGTTGTGCTTGATATGCTACTTAAAGAAATTAGCAAAATAGAAGGTGTACGTTTAGCAAAACCAGGTGAGTTTTCAGAGCGTGCATTTATGAACGACAAGCTGGATTTAACCCAAGCAGAAGCAATTAGTGACCTAATTAATGCCACCAGTGAACAAGCAGCTAAAAGCGCCTTACAATCACTTCAAGGTGAGTTTTCTAAACACATTGAAACACTGGTTGAAAAAGTAATTCATCTTCGTATGTACGTAGAAGCAGCAATCGACTTTCCAGATGAAGAAATAGACTTTTTGTCAGATGGCAAAGTATCGGGCGATTTAGACGCAATTATAAACCAATTAAACATCGTAACTGACCAAGCTAAACAGGGAAGCATAATGCGCGAAGGTATGCGTGTTGTGATTGCAGGTCGTCCTAACGCGGGTAAATCAAGCTTGCTTAATGCTCTGGCAGGCCGAGAGGCAGCAATCGTAACCGAAATAGCAGGTACCACCCGCGACGTACTGCGCGAACACATTCATATTGATGGAATGCCACTGCATATTATCGATACCGCAGGTCTTCGTGAAAGCCCTGACCGCGTCGAGCAAATAGGTATTGAGCGCGCATGGGATGAAATAAACCAAGCCGACCGCGTTTTATTTATGCTTGATGGCACCGATACTGTAGACACCGATCCACATAAAATTTGGCCAGAATTTATGGCAAAATTACCAAAAGGTATGGGTGTTACAGTGATCAGAAACAAAGCCGATTTGTCGGGTGATGTTGTAGGCTTGGATGAAAACCAACAATACCCGGTCATAAGTTTAAGTGCTAAAAACGCTGAAGGTATAGAGCTTGTACGAGAGCATTTAAAAGCCTGTATAGGTTTTGACGGCGCAACAGAAGGTGGCTTTATGGCTCGTCGCCGTCATTTAGACGCTTTAGAGAGCGCAGCTTATCATTTAGATACGGGTAAAACGCAGCTTGAAATGCATGTTGCGGGTGAAATTTTGGCCGAAGAGCTACGCCTAACGCAGCAATTTTTAAACGAAATAACCGGTGAGTTTACTTCAGACGATCTACTTGGAAAAATATTTAGCTCGTTCTGTATTGGTAAATAAAAGACCTAACAATTAAATAATTAAAAATTAAGGGCGTAAAAACGCCCTTTTTTACTGCCTTAATTAAGCCTTCCTATATCAACATATGGGTATTTTTTAGATAAGCAGAGTGCTATTTTAGGCTCTCATTTTCACTAAATTAGTATCTTTAAATGCTTATTAATGGCCTGCTTTACAAGATATAACCGCCTATTTAGGGTGATATATGTCCTACATACTAATAAGTTAAGCCACTATAATTAACCTTAAAACAAGCTGAAATCACTGTTTTTAATATTTTATTAGCTAAAATTGCAGCCTTAATTGGCTTTATATCAAAAAATAAGGCGATCACTAATCTGTATTGATCGCGCTATCCACCAGCTCAAACATGTAAATGCATGATCGAATATCACAAAAACTTTAAATTTAGTCAGATCAGTTATCCACAATTTCCATTTATTGGACAAAAATCCAAAATTTTTTAACTGAAATACACGTTATTAGTTCTATTTTTAGTAAAAAACGGCCGTTAGAAAAGTATTTTGATATTTATTTAATAAGATCATATTTAATTGATCATTATTTAAAATTATTTTTGATCTAAATAGTCGGTTATCAACACCCTTTATATCCACACAATGATCAACATTACTTTTATATTAAACATTCATCACATTTGGACTTACAGAAGCTTAAAATCAATAACTTACAAAGTTTTAGCGACATAGAGTATAAAGTTAAACAGAACTTCCCCCAATCTTATTAACAGCTTGATCAGAAGATTACATTTAAATATTTTATGTTACAGCCATATAAATCAATAACTTAAAATTATTTTAAACAATGATCTAAAAATTAGCCTAAAAATAGTTATCCAAACCCACACTCTTCTCTTTACTGCAGTTTGTACTCGGCTATCATAGGCAGCAATTAAAACTATTGCGATCATAACTAATCATGAGTTCAGTAAATATTATTGTAGGCAGCCAAATGGGATCGGCCGAGTATGTTGCAGAGCAATTAAGCGATGAGCTAAATAACCAAGGTATTACAACCCAACTCCATGATCAGCCAAAATTTAATGATATAGATCAACACAATACGCTCTGGTTAATATGTACATCTACTTATGGCGCAGGTGATTATCCCGATAATCTTTTAAGCTTTGTAGAACAAGTAGCGCAATCAACTGATTTAAAGCATTTAAAGTTTTCGGTTATTGCATTAGGTGATACCAGCTACGACACATATAACTTAGCAGGGCGCAATATAGAAGCACTACTAAGCGAAAAAGGCGCTATAAAAGTGGCTGAACGGTTAGAGTTAAATATATTAGACGAGTCACTCCCTGAAGACACAGCCCTCGCTTGGTTAGACACTTGGATTACCCAAACAGGTTTAAAATAAAGAGATCAAGTAAAATCTCATATAAAAGTTACTCACAATTTACTAATAATTTAATTAATAATGTGGATAAAGATTGAATAAACTGCATTTTAGAGCATGCTTATCCATGGGATAAGATCTAACTAATCCCCCCCTGTGTATAAAGTGGCTTTTTGATCAGTGCTTATTTGTGGGATGATCCGATCATATTAACACCTTTAGATCTGATCTAATTTAATGTTTTTAAACAAGATCTAAAGCTTATCAACAGAAAACCCGATCAGTAGTAGTAATAGTATTAAAAGATCTCTTTAAAAGATCCTTTATATTATTAGAGATCACTTACTTAGATCTGAGCACAGTTTAATCATTTATCTTCTGCTCATTTCTAGGTAGAATACGCTCCCTTTTGAAGTTTACCGGTTTGATTTAAGTAGGATCCCATTAATGATTTTTCATGAAAATTTTGACGTTATCGTAGTAGGTGGTGGACATGCAGGCACTGAAGCCGCATTGGCAGCTGCCCGTATGGGGATGAATACCCTGCTACTGACTCACAATATGGATACCCTTGGTCAAATGTCTTGTAACCCAGCAATTGGTGGGATAGGCAAAGGTCATTTGGTAAAAGAAATCGACGCGCTTGGCGGTGCAATGGCACAAGCTATTGATAAAGGCGGGATCCAATTTCGTACTTTAAATTCTTCAAAAGGACCTGCGGTTCGTGCAACCCGAGCACAAGCTGATCGCGCTTTGTATAAAGCGGCTATTCAAACCACATTACAAAACCAAGAGAACTTAAAAATATTTCAGCAGTCTTGTGATGATCTTATTGTTGAAAACGATCGTGTAACTGGCGTAGTAACTCAAATGGGATTACGTTTTAGCGCACCCAGTGTAGTACTTACGGTAGGTACCTTTTTAGGTGGCCAAATACACATAGGTTTAGAAAACTACAAAGGCGGACGTGCAGGCGATCCACCATCAATTGCTTTAGCACAACGATTACGTGAACAACCTTTCAGAGTAGATCGTTTAAAAACAGGTACTCCACCACGTATTGATGCGCGTACGGTTGATTTTAGCAAAATGCAGGAGCAACCAGGCGATGCCCCTACACCTGTATTTTCATTTTTAGGTAAACAAAGTGACCACCCGCAACAAATACCGTGTTACATCACTTACACAAATGAAAAAACACATGATGTTATACGCAAAAACTTACATCGTTCACCTATGTACTCAGGTGTTATTGAAGGCATTGGCCCACGTTACTGCCCATCTATTGAAGATAAAATTGTTCGCTTTGCAGATAAAGACAAACACCAAATATTTGTAGAGCCAGAGGGTTTAACATCTTACGAGCTTTACCCTAATGGTATTTCGACAAGTCTACCGTTTGATGTGCAATTAGAAATAGTCCAATCGATCACCGGTTTTGAAAATGCACATATTTGCCGACCAGGTTATGCCATTGAATACGATTACTTTGATCCTCGTGATTTAAAACAATCACTAGAAACTAAATTTATTGAAGGCTTATTCTTTGCAGGCCAAATAAACGGAACTACTGGCTACGAAGAAGCGGGTGCACAAGGCTTAATTGCAGGCATGAATGCGGCACTTAAAGTGCAAGGTAAAGAGTCGTGGACGCCACGTCGTGATGAAGCCTATGTTGGCGTATTAATTGACGACTTAGCGACACTTGGTACAAAAGAACCTTACCGTATGTTTACTAGCCGTGCTGAATACCGCTTATTGTTGCGTGAAGATAATGCCGATATTCGTCTAACTGAAAAAGGCCGTGAGCTAGGTTTAGTTAACGATGAACGCTGGCAGGCATTTAACGAAAAAATGGAAGTCATCGAAAAAGAAAAACAACGCATTAAAGACACGTGGATTCATAAAGATCATGTAGCGGTTGATCAAGTAAACGCTTTATTAAAAGCACCATTAACACGTGAAGCAAGTTTAGAAGAATTACTACGCCGCCCAGAGATCCGTTATGATGATCTAATGGCCATTGAAGGCTTAGGATCTGAATTTACAAATAAAGCGGCTTTAGAGCAGGTCGAGATCCATACAAAATACGCAGGTTACATTGCGCGTCAGCAAGATGAGATCAATAAACAGCTTCGCCATGAAGAAACAATTTTACCAAAAGAGTTTGATTATAAAACCGTATCAGGTTTGTCAAACGAGGTAGTGGCAAAACTAGAAGAGTCTCGTCCGGACACTATTGGTCAGGCTTCGCGTATTTCTGGTATCACACCAGCGGCTATTTCGTTATTATTAGTGTATCTGAAGAAGCAAGGCTTATTACGCAAATCAGCGTAACGGTAAGGGCACCTAGTGTTACAACAACAATTAACTACATTGTTAGCGCAAACTGATATTGCGCTAACAGAAAAACAACAGCAACAGCTTGTTCGTTACGTTGAACTATTGGATAAGTGGAACAAAGCGTATAACTTAACCTCAGTGCGTTTACCTCAAGAAATGATGGTAAAGCATATTATGGACAGTCTTGTTGTTGCACCTCATTTACCCGGTCATCATTATATTGATGTGGGTACAGGCCCAGGGCTTCCAGGTATTGTATTAGCTATTGCACTTCCTAATACCCAATTTGTATTACTCGACAGTTTAGGTAAACGTGTACGCTTTTTAATGCATGTAAAGCATGAACTTGGGCTTGATAATGTTACCCCGGTACAGTCAAGAGTTGAAGAATATCAGCCAAGTGTTAAATTAGATGGCGTACTCAGTCGTGCATTTGCATCATTACAAGATATGGTTGATTGGTGTTCACACCTAATTGATCAATCTGGCCATTTTATTGCGCTTAAAGGCGTTTACCCTAGCGAAGAGTTAGAGTTATTACCCGCTGGTGTAAAGTTTAAGAAAAAAATTGCATTAGAAGTACCCGAGTTAGATGCACAACGACATTTAATTATTCTTTCTAAAGACTAGGGATCAGAGACACTGTGGCAAAAGTCATCGCATTAGCAAATCAAAAAGGGGGTGTAGGTAAAACTACGACCGCTGTTAATCTCGCTGCGTCTATGGCCGCAACGAAGCGTAAAGTGCTGTTAATTGATCTCGACCCGCAAGGTAATGCCACTATGGGCAGTGGTGTAGATAAATATGGCGACGTGCCAACTATTTACGACCTACTTATTGAAGACAAGCCCATTGAAGACGTGATCATTAAAGAAACATCTGGCGAATACCATATGATTGCAGCAAACGGAGACGTAACTGCTGCCGAAGTTAAACTAATGGAATTATTTGCCCGTGAAGTGCGTCTTCGTAATGCACTTGAAAAAATTCAGGACCAATACGAGTTTATATTTATAGACTGCCCGCCTTCATTAAACATGCTAACTGTTAATGCTATGGCCGCTGCAGATTCTATTTTAGTACCAATGCAATGTGAATATTATGCACTGGAAGGCCTAACAGCATTAATGGATACCATTACGCAATTGGCTAAATTAGTAAACCCTGAATTAAAAATTGAAGGCATATTACGCACTATGTACGATCCGCGTAACCGCCTAGCAAACGACGTTTCAGAACAATTAAAACAACATTTTGGTGATAAAGTGTATCGCACTGTGATCCCACGAAATGTTCGTCTAGCTGAGGCGCCAAGTTTTGGTGCACCTGCTATGTACTACGACAGAGCATCAAGTGGCGCGAAAGCGTATTTGGCACTTGCCGGTGAAATGCTGCGCAGAAAAGAAAAAACAGCGTCCGTTGTCGCCTAACTTTGAGGTAAAAAAATAACATGTCTGCTAAAAAACGAGGTTTAGGCCGAGGACTCGATGCACTTTTAAGTTCGTCTAAGCCTGCACCGAGCGCCAGCAAGGAACAAGACACACAAAACCTAACAGAGGTTGTCCAAAGTACAGTTAGTGCTACAGATAACCCGTTACAAACATTGCCTATTGAGTTTTTGCATTCAGGCAAGTACCAACCTCGTAAAGACATGTCTGAAGAGGCACTCGAAGAACTTGCCAGCTCTATTCGCTCACAAGGAATTATTCAACCTATCGTTGTGCGCCCTATTGCCCACAATAGTTATGAAATTATTGCCGGTGAACGTCGTTGGCGCGCAGCGCAAATTGCAAAACTAGACGCTGTTCCGTGTATTATTAAAGATGTACCCGATGAAGCCGCCGTTGCTATAGCACTGATTGAAAATATTCAGCGTGAAGATTTAAATGCAATGGAAGAGGCGGTTGCGCTTAATCGTTTATTAAATGAGTTTGAATTAACACATCAGCAAGTGGCTGATGCCGTTGGTAAATCAAGAACCACCGTAACAAACTTATTACGTTTAAATAATTTAAATAGTGATGTAAAAATTCTGTTAGAACATGGTGACATAGAAATGGGCCATGCGCGTTGCTTACTGGCACTTGAAGGCGAAGCACAGTCTGACGCAGCACGAACCGCCGTTGCAAAGGCACTAACAGTAAGAGAAACTGAAAAGCTCGTGCGTGCAATTTTAGAGCCAGCACCCGCCAAGCAAGAACACCAAAAAGACCCAGATGTTAAACAGTTAGAACAACAATTAGCTGAAAACCTAGGTGCTAAAGTAGAGATAAACTACAACAAAAAAGGCAAAGGTAAATTGGTGATTTCATATACTAATTTAGACGAGCTTGACGGCATTTTGAATCGTATTAATCACGACAATACCCACCATTGATCTATTACATGTCTAAAAAGAGACATTTGTAGCAAATTTGTGTTACAAACACTCTACTCAAGTTGCAAAACTGGCAGGATACAGTATAATTTCGCCAGTTTTCACACCCTAACGATTTGAACGCCATTAAGGTTAACAAAAAGTGAATAATAAGTTAGCAAGTCCGTATAGGCTTGCCGCATTTAAACTAATTTGTCTTCAGGGTGTTGTAGCATTATTTGCTGCCGTAATTATTTTTATTGGTTTGGGAGTTGAAGCCAGTCTGTCAGCGTTAGCTGGTGGTGCAGTTGCGATACTTCCTCACTGTGTTTTTGCACTTTACGCATTCCGATTTATGGGGGCGAGTCGTGCAGAACAAGCGTATAACGCGTTAAAACGCGGTAACGCACTAAAGTTTATGCTTACAATCATATTGTTTGCGCTAGTACTAAAGCATTTTCCGGTAGTTCTACTGCCCTTTTTTAGTACCTATGTACTGGCTTTATTCACTGGATTGTTTGCACCCGTTTTTTTTAAACATTAACTTTTGGGATATAACATGGCTGCAGAAGAAGTTACTCTATCTAGCCATATCCAGCACCACTTAACCAATGCTAAGATGTGCTCGACCGATGCCGGTCTAGCCTTCAATAAAGCATGTACGGACAGTGGTTTTTGGACATGGCATGTAGATACCCTCGCATGGTCAATCGGACTAGGTCTTATCTTTTTATGGATCTTCCGTAGTGCCGCTAAAAAATCAACAGTGGGCGTACCAGGTAAATTTCAGTGTTTCATTGAAATGATAGTTGAGTTCGTTGGCGACAACGTACGTGATACTTTCCATGGTAAAAGCAAGCTGATTGCACCATTAGCATTAACGATATTCGTTTGGATATTTTTAATGAACTTAATGGATTTAATCCCAGTTGACTTCTTACCTGCATTTGCTGGTTTAGTAGGTGAGCAAGCCTTTGGCATGGACTCACACGACGTATACATGAAAATTGTACCAACAACAGATATAAACTTAACAGCAGCGCTGGCGCTAGGTGTGTTTATATTAATGATTGGTTACTCAATTAAAATTAAAGGTATCGGCGGTTTTATTAAAGAGCTAACACTTCACCCGTTTAGTTCAAACAATACAGCTATGCAGATTCTTTTAATCCCATTCAATCTATTACTAGAGCTTATCGCATTGGTTTCTAAGCCGTTTTCACTGGCGCTGCGTTTGTTCGGTAACTTATATGCAGGTGAACTAATCTTCATCCTTATAGGTGCGATTGGCTTAATGCAACTTCCGTTGCACTTTGTTTGGGCTGTATTCCATATCTTAGTAATCGTATTGCAAGCATTCGTATTCATGATGCTAACAATCGTATACCTAAGCATGGCAAGTTCAGATAATCACTAATTTATAACTTTTAATTTTTACTTTTAATTACAATTGAAACTTTGGAGAAAAAAATGGAACTAGTATTAGGTCTTAAGTACATCGCAGTAGCTTTACTTATCGGCTTCGGTGCAATCGGTACAGCAATCGGTTTTGGTAACATGGGCGGTAAATTCCTTGAAGCATGTGCGCGTCAACCTGAGCTTGCACCATCGCTACAAGTTAAAATGTTTATCCTTGCTGGTCTAATCGATGCTGTAGCAATGATTGGTGTTGGTATCGCGATGGTATTGTTGTTCGTACTTTAATTTTATTTTTTGAACAGCTTACTATTTAAGGAGGAGCGGTTGTGAACTTAAACGCCACTCTTATCGGTGAATTAATTGCGTTTACGGTGTTCGTACTTTTCTGTATGAAGTTCGTATGGCCACCACTAAACGGTGCAATTGAAGCTCGCCAGAAGAAAATCGAAGATGGTTTAGCTGCCTCTGATAGAGCCGAAAAAGACTTAGAACTTGCGCAACAAAAAGCTGCAGAACAGCTTAAAGATGCAAAAGCTCAAGCGGCTGATATCATTGAACAAGCTAAAAAGCGTGCCGTGCTAATTGTTGACGAAGAAACAGTTCGTGGACAAGAAGAGCGTGAAAAAATTATTGCTCAAGGGCACTCTGAAATTGAATCAGAGCGTAACCGTGTGACAGAAGAGCTACGTAAGCAAGTAGCAACACTGGCTGTGGTTGGCGCAGAGAGAATTTTAGAGCGTGAAATCAATCAAGCCGCACATAGTGACATCGTTGAAAAACTTGTCGCTGAGCTGTAATTAGGAGGGTATGAGCATGTCTGAATTGACTACTATCGCTCGCCCATACGCTAAAGCGGCTTTTGAACTTGCCGTTGAAAAAGGCGCTATTGAAAGCTGGAATGACATGTTGTTTTTCGCTGGCCACGTTGCCAGCGACGAGCAAGCATCAGCCATTTTAGCTGGATTGCCTACTGCTTCTGCACAAGCTGAGTTATTTATTAACTTATGCGCAGAGCAGCTCAACGAACAAGGTCAGAACCTAGTGAAGGTGATGGCTGAAAATGGACGTTTGATTGCACTGCCTGAGGTTGCACAGTTATTCGCTGCGTTTAAAGCAGAGTATGACAAAGAAATCGATGTAGACGTGATTTCGGCAACCCCTCTTACTGCAGCGCAGCAAGAGTCATTGGTAGCGACACTTGAAAAACGTTTCGCACGCAAAGTTAAGCTGAATTGTAGTGAAGACGCGTCAGTAGTTGGCGGCCTTATTATTAAGGCAGGCGACACTGTAATCGACGGCTCTGTACGCGGAAAATTAAACCGCTTAGCCACAACACTACAATCGTAATTGGGAAAAAGAGCATGCAACTTAATTCCACTGAAATTTCAGAACTAATCAAACAACGTATTGAGAAGTTCGAAGTTGTAAGTGAAGCTCGTAACGAAGGTACAATTGTATCTGTTACTGACGGTATCATCCGCATCCACGGTCTAGCTGACTGTATGCAAGGTGAGATGATTGAGCTTCCTGGCAACCGTTATGCTATCGCACTAAACCTTGAGCGTGACTCAATTGGTGCAGTAGTAATGGGTCCGTACGCTGACCTTACTGAAGGCGTAAAAGTATATACAACTGGTCGTATCTTAGAAGTTCCTGTTGGTGCTGGCTTACTTGGTCGTGTTGTTAACACACTAGGTGCTCCTATCGATGGTAAAGGCGCTTTAGATAACGACGGGTTTGAACCTGTAGAAAAAATTGCACCAGGTGTAATCGAGCGTCAATCTGTAGATGAGCCAGTTCAAACTGGTTACAAATCTATTGATGCTATGATTCCAGTTGGTCGTGGTCAGCGTGAGCTTGTAATCGGTGACCGCCAAACAGGTAAAACTGCACTAGCAATCGATGCAATCATCAACCAAAAAGACACAGGCGTTAAGTGTGTGTACGTAGCGGTTGGTCAAAAAGCATCTACTATTGCTAACGTAGTACGTAAATTAGAAGAGCACGGTGCACTTGCAAATACTATCGTAGTTGTAGCATCTGCTTCTGAGTCTGCGGCACTTCAGTACTTAGCACCGTTCTCGGGCTGTACTATGGGTGAATACTTCCGTGACCGTGGTGAAAACGCATTAATCGTATATGATGATTTATCTAAGCAAGCAGTTGCTTACCGTCAAATCTCATTACTACTTAAGCGTCCACCAGGTCGTGAAGCATACCCAGGTGACGTATTCTACCTTCACTCGCGTCTTTTAGAGCGTGCATCGCGTGTAAACGCTGATTACGTTGAAAAGTTCACTAACGGTGAAGTGAAAGGACAAACTGGTTCATTGACGGCATTGCCAATCATTGAAACTCAAGGCGGCGACGTTTCTGCGTTCGTACCGACTAACGTTATCTCTATCACCGATGGTCAGATCTTCTTAGAAACTGACTTATTTAACTCAGGTATCCGCCCGGCAGTAAATGCTGGTATCTCGGTATCGCGTGTTGGTGGTGCTGCACAAACTAAAATCGTTAAGAAACTAGGTGGCGGTATCCGTCTAGCCCTAGCTCAGTACCGTGAATTAGCTGCGTTCTCGCAGTTCGCGTCTGACCTTGACGATGCTACACGTGCTCAACTTGAGCATGGTGAGCGTGTAACAGAGCTAATGAAGCAGAAACAGTACGCGCCAATGTCTGTTGCTGAAATGTCTTTGTCGTTATTTGCAGCTGAGAAAGGTTATCTTAAAGATATCGAAATCGCTAAAATTATGGATTTCGAAGCAGCTTTACTTTCTTACGCGAATAGCACATACGCAGAGCTTGTGGCTCAAATCAATGAAACTGGTAACTACAACGCCGAGATCGAAGCGCAACTTAAAGAACTTCTAGAGAAGTTCAAGTCTACGCAAACTTGGTAATTTAGTTATTAATGGTGCGCTTTAGTTTAATAAAGCACACCTTGATTCGGAGAGAGAGTCATGGCCAGCGGAAAAGAGATTAAAAGCAAGATCGGGAGTATTAAAAATACTCAAAAGATCACTAGCGCAATGGAAATGGTTGCTGCGTCTAAAATGAAAAAGGCGCAAGAACGAGTGGCTTCAAGCCGTCCATACGCTGACAAATTACGCAAAGTGATTGGTCGTGTTGCTCAAGCAAATCTTGATTTTACTCACCCGTTCTTAGAAGAACGTGAAGTAAAACGAGTTGGTTATATTGTTATCTCTACTGACCGTGGTCTATGTGGCGGCCTAAACTCAAACGAGTTTAAGAAAGTTGCATTAGACATAAAAGCATGGAAAGAAAAAGGTGTAGACGCAGAGTTTGCAACTTTAGGCAGCAAAGCTGCTGGTTTCTTTCAACGCTTTGGTGGTCAAGTGCTTGCTAAAAAAGCAGGCCTAGGAGATAAACCTTCGGTACAAGACGTTATTGGTCCTGTAAAAGTAATGCTTGATGCATTCTCTGAAGGTAAAATTGACCGTTTATTCCTGGTATATAACAACTTCGTTAATACCATGAAGCAAGAGCCAACAATAGATCAGTTACTCCCTTTGCCAAAAGCTGAAGAAGAAGTATCTGCCCACACATGGGACTACTTATACGAACCAAGCCCAGACGCTATTTTAGAGTCTTTGTTAGTTCGCTTTGTAGAGTCTCAGGTATACCAAGGTGTGGTTGAGAACGCTGCCTCTGAACAGGCTGCCCGTATGGTTGCGATGAAAGCCGCAACTGATAACGCTGGCGACCTTATGGATGAGTTACAGCTTGTTTACAACAAGGCCCGCCAAGCGGCAATCACACAAGAAATTAGTGAGATTGTTTCTGGTTCAGCCGCAGTTTAATGCTTCAGGCAAAGATTAACGAGAGGAATAGACATGAGTTTAGGTAAGGTCGTCCAAATTATCGGTGCCGTTGTGGATATTGAATTTTCACAAGACAACGTGCCAGCCGTATATGACGCGCTAAAAGTAACAGATGGCGATTTAGCTGGTTTGACTCTAGAAGTTCAACAGCAGCTAGGTGGCGGTGTGGTACGTACTATCGCACTAGGTACTACAGACGGTTTACGTCGTGGTGCAGCAGTATCAAACACAGGTGAAGCGATTCAAGTTCCAGTTGGTAAAGCAACACTTGGTCGTATCATGAACGTACTTGGTGAGCCAATCGATGAAGCTGGCCCAATCGGCGAAGAAGACCGTATGTCTATTCACCGTGCAGCGCCTTCATACGAAGAGCAATCAAGTTCAGTAGAACTTTTAGAAACAGGTATCAAGGTAATCGACCTTGTATGTCCGTTTGCTAAAGGTGGTAAAGTTGGTTTATTCGGTGGTGCCGGTGTTGGTAAAACCGTAAACATGATGGAACTTATCCGTAACATCGCAATCGAGCACAGCGGCTACTCAGTATTCGCAGGTGTTGGTGAGCGTACTCGTGAGGGTAACGATTTCTACCATGAGATGAACGATTCAAACGTACTTGATAAAGTATCGCTTGTATACGGTCAGATGAACGAGCCTCCAGGTAACCGTTTACGCGTAGCGTTAACAGGTCTTACTATGGCTGAAAAGTTCCGTGACGAAGGTCGCGATGTACTTTTCTTCGTAGATAACATCTACCGTTACACACTTGCGGGTACAGAAGTATCAGCACTACTTGGTCGTATGCCATCAGCGGTAGGTTACCAGCCTACACTAGCTGAAGAAATGGGTGTACTTCAAGAGCGTATCGCATCTACTAAGACGGGTTCAATCACATCAATCCAAGCGGTATACGTACCTGCGGATGACTTAACGGATCCATCTCCAGCAACAACGTTTGCTCACTTAGATGCAACAGTAGTACTTTCACGTGATATCGCATCACTTGGTATTTACCCAGCGGTAGATCCACTTGATTCATCTTCACGTCAACTTGACCCATTAGTAATTGGTCAAGAGCACTACGATACAGCGCGTGGCGTTCAAACAGTTCTTCAGCGTTACAAAGAACTTAAAGACATCATCGCAATCCTAGGTATGGACGAGCTTTCTGACGAAGATAAGCAACTTGTATCTCGTGCACGTAAAATTCAACGTTTCCTATCTCAGCCGTTCTTCGTGGCAGAGGTATTTACAGGTGCGTCAGGTAAATACGTTTCACTTAAAGACACAATTGCTGGCTTCAAGGGTATTTTAA
Organism: Pseudoalteromonas sp. PSi26; assembly: GCF_054960575.1. NCBI lineage: Bacteria > Pseudomonadati > Pseudomonadota > Gammaproteobacteria > Alteromonadales > Pseudoalteromonadaceae > Pseudoalteromonas > Pseudoalteromonas sp. PSi26. Next base: position 50,456 of record NZ_JBHNYT010000020.1, read on the forward strand.
ACGGTGAGTTTGATGACCTTCCAGAGCAAGCGTTCTACATGGTTGGCTCTATCGAAGAAGCTCAAGAAAAAGCCAAAAGCATGTAATTAGGAGGGTAGTATGGCAGCTATGACTGTACATCTTGACGTAGTAAGCGCAGAGCAGAACTTGTTTTCTGGTTTGGTTGAATCGATTCAAGTATCTGGTAGTGAAGGTGAGCTTGGTGTTAATGCCGGTCACGCGCCACTACTAACTGCCCTTAAACCTGGTATGGTGCGTTTAGTTAAGCAATTTGGTGAAGAAGAACTCATCTACATTGCTGGCGGTACACTAGAAGTTCAACCGAACATAGTGACCGTACTTGCAGACACAGCCGTTCGTGGTGAAGACCTAGACGAACAAGCTGCAGAGCAAGCTAAACGTGACGCTGAAGCGCAAATGGCAAAAGGTGCATCGTCAGAGCTTGATTACAATCAAGCGGCAATGCAACTAGCTGAAGCGGTAGCACAATTACGTGTTATTCAGCAATTACGTAAAAAGTAAGCCTATCTGGTTTATAAAAAGCCCACTTTAAAGTGGGCTTTTTTGTGCTTGTAGGATGACATTTTAGTACTTAAGTGTTAATGTTCATTTCATTTTATTTTATTAACATTTTCTAATTGCGACATTTGCGATTATCAAACTTTGATATGGACGTTGAGTTGTATTTATGAAAGAAGCTAACTTTTCACGTAGTGTTAAAGAAGTCAAGTTTGGAGCATGGTCCTTAAACCCTAAGCTACAAACAATTTTTGACGGCGAAGTAGAAAGAGAATTAGAGCCTCTTCTTTTTAAAATTTTATGTTATTTAATTATAAATAAAGACGAGATTATTACGCGTCAAGATCTTGTTGATGATGTTTGGTGCCAACACTATGTTGACGATAACGCAATTAACCGCGCAATGTCAGAACTTAGAAAAGTACTAAAATCTGAAATACAACGTGGTTTAGTAGTAAAAACACATTACAGAAAGGGTTATAGCTTTTTTCTAGAGCCGGAAGTTATTTATTATGAAGAAGAGCCCTCATCTTTAGGGAAAGTTGCTTCAATAAAAGAAATACCTAATAAAAAACAAAAAAAGTTAATAGCATTAATAACTATATTAATTTTAGGCGCTTTTATTGGTGTTTACATGTTTCAAAGTATATCTCATCAGGATAGCTTAAATGAAAAAGATACATTACTAAAGGTTGAAACAAAAAAACCAAACATTGTAAATAGAAATTTTAACGAAGAAACGCTCTCTTGGCTACAGGGGGTGTATAGTCGAATGATACTTTCCCCAAATAACTCAACCGTTGCACTTTCATTCCTTGAAGAAGATCAATCATATTCAGCGCTTATACTAAAAAACCTACATACAGGGCAAGAAAGAAAAATATCAGAAGCTAACGCTAATATTTTTCCTGCAGGTTGGTCTATGGATAGCGAACGCGCAATTTATAGCTTAGAAAGCGAAGGTAAATGTGAGTTGTGGGAAGTTAGTTTAAAAAGTAATGCTGATAGTAAATTCTTATTTGAGTGTGAGCCATCACATCCAATGAACGTTATAAGCTTAGGTAATAACTCTTATATATTTTCAAAATACGGTTATAGAAAGCGCTCTGAGTTGTCGGCCCTTGTTAATAGAAACCTAAGTACAGGTGACGAGTTCCAAATAAGTTCTCCAAACTTAAATTCATATGGTGACAAATTTCTCTACTATATAAAAGATAAAAACAAAATTATATTTGAAAGGCAGCAGTTCAACTCTAGTCAATTATACATGACCGATTTGGAGGGTGGCGCACAGGTTAAGCTACACGAGGCTGACAGCAGAATATGGTCAATTAACTACCAAAAAGAAACAGATTCATTGTTATGGTATGACAATACAGAAGAAATTTTTTATCAATATTCTTTAATAAATAAACAAATTAAAAGTAAAATAAAAGTAGATAGTGACAGTAGCTACTCATTAACCTACCCAATTAATAATAATAATATTTTAGGGCTTACATACCCTTTTTCTCATAATATTTACAGGTTAGATTTAACTTCGAAAAATCTTAAACGTATATCAAAAACAAGAAGTAGGCTTGTAAACACTATTGGAGCAAATATTATATTTTTTAGTAAGGATAAGGGAACAATTAAACTAAATACGGCATTTAAAGATGGGAAAGTCACATCTAAAAGAGTCAGTTTTAGATATCGAAACTTTCAAGTATCACCTGATACTCAAGAAGCTTTCGGGGTTAATGAGAACGAGATAGAAATATTTAAATATGAAGATTTATCCGTTAAAAATGTTATCACCCCCAAAGGTAATTTGATCTCTACAGGTTATTTGTTAGATAAAAACATTGGTTACATTGTTCAAGAAGGTTCTGGTGCGAATACTCGCTCTTATATTTTTAATAGAAGTAACTCTAAGAGTATATTGTTACCAGTAAAAAATGCAGTATGGTTTGGCCAGTTACAAAATAACAAGCTCGTTTTTTTGAACAATTTAGGTGTGTTGACATTTTTTGATTTATCTACAGGGGAGCAGACAAAGGGTTTGAAAGTAACACAATCAGCCTATAAACATTCTTTATCAACAAACCAAAATAAAGTTTATCATTCAACGGGGAAAGCTATTTATGAATATGATTTTTCTAAAAGTGCTGATACTTTGCCTAATAAAGTATTTGAGGTAAGCAAAGCTGAAGATATTATTCGTGATATAGAGTTTTCGAGTTCCGAGAAGATTCTATCATTAGAAATTGTAGAGTTAGTTAACAATGAACTTGTGAGACTATCACTAGAAAAAGCGATTAATTAAAATTTTGTGAAATGATTAATATATTTATCAAAACAAATATGGCCTTGATCTAATTGATTGAAACGGGGGCTTCATCTATTCGTTTTTAAGTGCGCTTTTTATTTTAAAATACTAAAACATAGCTAACTAGTTTTTTTAATTTCATTTAGTATCCATTACTAAATGCGACTAAATTTGTTGTACATAAAAATAACCTTATTTCATACCTTTGAACTTCCCAACTAATCCAATTTCTTGCTATTACCCAAAGTTATAATAATTTTTGAGGGAAAATAACGCCTTATAAATGTTTTTCAAGTCTAGGGCTGAGTTTTTACTATCTAACCTGAGATTCTTATGTAAGGAAGTGTCACAATAATCAGTGATTGTTACTCTACTGGGTTCCTATAAGAAATATTAGTTTCAGATATTACTTATGTGGTTTTGAAAGAATATGCCCAAAGTATGGCGGTACTTTGGGCTACATATGCGAGAAATGCAAATGCAATAAGGAAATTTAATCTTACAGCTCATCCAAAAATAAAACAAGTTTTTATTATACTAACCTTTTTACTTTCTAATGTTTTTAAATTGTTTTATTTCAGTGGTTTAAGGCTTAACATTATGTGTTTAAATAATAATTGATAATTACATTTTTTTATATTTTTAGAGTAAATTAATTCGTGTTCACTAAAAAATATAACAAACACTACTTATAGGATTAAGACCCATGAAATTTTCATTGAAGAAAAAAAAATTAAAAGTACTTAAATCAGCAGACGTAAACACCAATAATATTCTAGCACTAGGACAAACTAAAATGGTAAACGGAGCATCTACTTTATCAGGGGACTTTACAAGTGTTAACATTCCGAAAGACCCTGACGTTCAAATTCCAGGTGCAACATTGACTAACGTTTTAAAATAAGGAGGCTTTTTGTTAGTAATTAATTTATATACTGCAATTTCATTTTCTGCCGTTTTGAATATAAATACTCCTGAGCTTCAGGAGTATTTATATTCCAGAGAGTCAGGAAAGATTAGTGAAGTTTTTGTTAAGAACGGCGATTTCGTTAATAAAAACGACCTATTAATGGCGTATGATAATTATGAGTCAAAAAGGTATGTTTACTCTACTTTGAAGGGAAATATCATATATGGGTCAAGGTTAGAAAAAGGTGATTTTTTTTATAAGGGAGAGCTTCTTTTTAAAATTAAAAATGAAGAATTCTATGGTGTGCTTTCGTTTAATGATATAGAGCTAGATAGCATTGCCTCTATAAAAATAGGGAGTTACATATGTTCAAGCGCATATGATTTTCGTTTTAAGGTGGTCAAGGTAGAGAGGTTATCTGTTTTAGTGTCAATAAAGAATTTAGATGAGAATTTGAGCATGAAAAGCAAGGGGGGCAATGAGACTTTTTATAGTTGTAATTAGTTTTTTAGTACTATTTGCTTAGCAAGTATATGAACTTGTTACGAAGCTTCTTTTAGACTTATTAAGTGATTACAGTCCCCATTTACCTCATTGAGGTCGATTAAATAGGGCATCATTTGTTAATGAGATTTCCAATTTTATCACTGGTAAACTCTAACACCTACCATACTTAATTTGATGGTATAGCTAACTAGCAATTTACCATATTGTAAGCTGGTATATTTCGATCCCGATACGCTATGGAATACGAGTCTACTCGGCGGATGTCGTTAATTATGGGCTTTGATTAACGCCTTACTTATTAAACCTGTCCCCGCACGTTTATCGATATGCCAACCTGTGTGCGGCGTGAATACAAAGCCATTCAGCCTCTATCCACTTTTAAATAAGTATATCACCAGCCCAAGTCTGATTAGTACCCGTTGGATTAAAGCTCTAATTAAGTAAGTTAATTGCAACAGAGTCTAAGTGTTTACGCTTAGTTGTTAATTTGTGAGCTAAACGCTGTGTGACTTTTAAACACAAACGGTGGATAACTTTGCCAACAAAGTATCGGCCAACTTGTTAGCCATCTTTACGAAACTTTTCATTATTTCTCGGTTACCTTAGCTTTCTCTGTTTTCTAAAAGTTGGCGAATACTTCTGTACAACTTCAACGTATCAATACTAATTATTGCTGTTGGGCGTTTTAGCCAGTTTGTAGTGGTACAGTTATTATAACCTGATTCACTTATTTGCATCATGCTACAAAGCAACGTTACTGGGAACTTAATAGACAGTTTTTTAATTGGATAAAGCTAAATTTTATTTCTTTTTCAAAGAAGGTGCTGACCTATTTTTTATATTTATTTTTTCATACTTAATTTTGTGTGTTCTTAACGTAATCGCTTTAGCTCACCCCAATCAGATTCATCAAAGTAATCACTTCCTGCCTAGCGACTCCTTTAATTTTCCTATTGCTAAGTAAACTACTAGCAACACTAAGAGGCTCCTGCAACTGTATCTCTGCTCAGTGAATATTAAAACAATTTCATCCTTTAAATTTGAGTATTACTTTTAAGTAGTTTATTTGAACTCAAATTTTTTCCTTAATTGATTGACGAAAATATCTTGAAATTAAGCCTTCAACTAATTTAGCCCAAAGAACCACAGGTATGAGTCTTCTTCATATATTACCTTCGCAAATTTTATGTCCATAAATATGTTTACCATATTAGCAAAGCAAACCTAGTCACTATTACTAGCTTATTTACAAATAACTTTTCAACTTAAGTAACTGAAAAAAAATAGTTTTATTAATTATCCTTACATTTGCTAAATGAATAATTATCTGTGAATATAAATTCCATCAAATCAGAGGGCACATGAAGAGCTTTCTTTTAAAAGTTAAATAATTTGGAGTTTACTATGACGCTTAATGAATATTTTAGTAGTTACTATGCATTAATCTGCGATGGTAGCTTAGATGATTTAGAGGGTTATTTTTGTTCTGGCTCCCCTTTATTTAATGCAACCAAGCAACAGTTTGAAACACTAAGAAAGCAATTTGATTTTAAATTTACTTTGCATAATGTTGCACTAATTGCGAAGCAAGATGATTTATTAGTTGTAAGAGATGTAATTAATTTTAAAGCCGAGATAGACGGCAAGGATATAGATAAAGTGTCAAGTAATCTACATTCGCTGGTAAAAGAAGCCGGTGAGTGGAAATTACATTGTAGTACACCACTACCTGAACAAATGGTGTAAACATGTCAGATTTATTTCGTAAAGAAGCAATTGATCACCAAGGGCAAAAACTTGATGGGGAAGTAACCATAGCAACCCATATGTCTTTTACATGGATACTTGGTTTAATTTTAGGGATTGTGATTATTGGTTGTACATATCTTATTTTAGGTGAGTATCACCGAAAAGAGGTGGTATCTGGATATTTAAGGCCAACGACGGGTTTATCAAAAATTTACCCTCTAACAACGGGTGTTATTGATGAGGTATTTGTTGAAGAAGGCCAAATTGTTGAAAAAGGCCAGTTGCTAGCACGAATAAGAATGGAGCGGCTTCTTACATCGGGAAGCGATGTGAACGACGTCATTGTTAGCCAGCTTATAAAGCAAAGGCAGTTTATTAATGAGAACTTAGAAACACAACAGTCATTAGCTGGTGTCAGTGTTGAAAAGCTAGAGTCTCAAATTGCGAGTACGACCTTTCAAGTTGAGCAAGCGCAAAAACAATTAGCATTGCTAAGTAAAAGGGTGGTTTTAAGTAAAAAAAGAGTTGCAGATACTGAGTTACTAATAAAAAAACAATTCGCCTCTAATGCTGATCTAGAAACGGTCAAAGATAACTACTTTGCAATACAACAACAAGCTGAAGATCTTGAGGCTCGTTTACTTTCTCAGCAAGAGTTACTAAGTCAGTATCGATTTGAATTAATACAAATGCCAATGAACCAACAAGAAGTTGAATCGCAGTTACGTTCACAGCTAGCAAACATAAATCAGCAAATTAGCCAGGCTGAATCGCAAGGTAGTTATGATGTTAGAAGTCAGCGTAGTGGCCGAATTAGTAACTTATTAGTTAAGCCAGGGATGATGGCACAATCAAATTACCCATTGATGGCAGTGTTACCAGAAGATACAAAATTAGAAGCCGTTCTTTTTGTACCCACAAGAGCATATGGATTTGTACAAAAAGGACAAGGCACACGTATTCGTTATCAGGCATTTCCGTACCAACGCTTTGGTATTTATGACGGGGTAATAAAAAGTGTATCTAAATCAATACTTTTACCTAACGAGACGGCTTTACCAGTGTCGCTTCAAGAGCCAATGTATCAAGTAGTTGTAGAGTTAACAAAACAAAACGCACAAGCTTATGGAGCGTCTGTTCCTCTACAAGCTGGCATGTTACTCGAGGCTGACATTATGGTTGATAGTCGTTCACTCTTTGAGTGGTTATTTGAACCAATATATAGCATTAAGGGAGCAGTATGATGGAAAACCCAATGCATTTATTAAAATTTAGCGGGGCAAAGCGTCTCCCCGTAATTTTACAAACAGAAGCGGCAGAGTGTGGGTTAGCAAGTATAGCAATGGTTGCCGCTTATTATGGTTACAAAACAGATTTAACAAGCTTGCGCCAAGAGCATGAAATTTCTTTAAAAGGTGCAAACCTTGAAGAGCTAATGCAAATTGCAGATAAGTTAAAGTTAAGTACACGGGCTTTGAGATTAGATTTAGAGCATTTATCACAACTTAAAACACCCTGTATTTTGCACTGGGATATGAATCACTTTGTAGTACTGAAAAAGGTAACTAAAAAGTCAATAGAGATACATGATCCAGGCTTAGGCGAACGCAAATACACGATGGAGGAGTTTTCTAAACACTTTACCGGTGTAGCATTAGAGCTTAGTCCAACGGAAGAGTTTAAATCTGAAGATTCGCGAGTCAATTTAAAGTTATCTGACTTTTGGAGCAAAGTAACCGGCTTAAAGTCAACGCTAGGTAAAGTATTTGTTTTATCACTATTACTGCAAGCATTTGCAATAGCGAGCCCTTACTACATGCAGTTGGTGGTGGACGAGGTTATTTTAAGCTACGACCAAAATTTACTCGCTATTTTAGCAATTGGCTTTGGACTGTTGATGGCAATAGAGATGGTTACAGGGGCCGTTCGGAGTGTTTTGTTACTGCATTTTGGTAACTTGATGAGTATACAGCTCGGTGCCAATTTATTTCACCACTTAGTGAGGCTACCACTACAGTATTTTGAAAAAAGACATATTGGCGATGTTGTTTCACGGTTTGGATCTTTACAGCAAGTAAAGGAGCTTCTGACTAAAGGCGTTATCGAAGCGGTTATTGATGGTGTCATGGCTATTGCAACACTCATTATGATTTTTTTATACAGTCCAAAGCTGAGCGTTATAGTTTTAATAGCCATTGCCATTTATGCCGTATTTAGAGTTGCAATGTACCGACCACTTCGTCAAATGTCTGAAGAGGTAATAGTAAACCAAGCTAAAGAGCAATCTAACTTTATGGAAACAGTGAGAGGTATTCAAACCATAAAATTGTTTGGTCGAGAAGTGCAAAGACAAAGTGTATGGCACAACAAATATGCAGATAGTTTGAACTCAGGTATACGTGTAGGTCACTTAAATATAGGTTACGAAGCAGTTAATAAAGTTATTTTTGGCCTTGAAAATGTTCTAGTTATTTACTTTGCAGCCATGTTGGTTATGGAAGGTGATTTAACGGTCGGTATGCTGTTTGCCTTTATGGCTTATAAACGCCAATTTGTAGAGAAAATGGCAAGTTTAATTGAAAAAATAATCGAATTTAAAATGCTTAGTCTTCATTTTAATCGCCTAGCAGATATTTCTTTAACTGATAAAGAGCAAGATATTCAAGGAAAAATGAGTGGTAAAAAAATCAGTGGTGGTATAGAGCTTAAAGGCATTAATTACCGATACAACAAAAAAGAAGCGCCGGTATTTAAACACTTAAACTTATCAATTAAAGCCGGAGAATCAGTTGCAATTATTGGTCCGTCGGGTTGCGGCAAAACCACACTCGCAAAGTTAATGCTTGGGTTATTTGAACCTGATGAGGGGAAAATCGAAGTAGACGGTGTTGACATTAGGCAGCTTGGGCTTGGTCAATACAGAACACAAATAGCAGCAGTAATGCAAGACGATCAACTTTTATCAGGCTCAATAGCAGACAATATATCGTTTTTTGACCCTGAGCTCGACATGCAACAAGTTGAATGGGCAGCCCAAATTGCCGCTATAGATAACGATATTTTACAAATGACAATGGGTTACAACACACTTGTTGGTGATATGGGGGCCGCACTATCGGGCGGGCAAATACAGCGCTTACTTCTAGCAAGAGCTTTATACAGAAAACCTAAAATCCTGTTTATGGATGAGGCAACAAGTAATTTAGACACAAAGTTAGAGTTTTCAGTAAACGAAGCAGTTAAAAACCTAGATGTAACACGCATTATTATTGCACACAGGCCAGAAACAATAGCCAGTGCAGATAGAGTTATAGAGCTTAGGTATGGTGAAGCAATAGAAGTAGATAAGCCCGACTTAGGTTCAAGAACTATAACAATGAATAAAGCAAATAGCTTAAACGTTGAAAATGAAGAGTTTAAAGATACAAGTTCAGACGGCAGTTTTTTAATACGTTAATTAGTAAAAAGGAGAAATAAATGAAAGAGTTAAATACAGTTCAGTTAGAAAAAGTAAATGGTGGTTTTGTTGGGCTTTTTGAAGGTGTGATTCCAGATCGCAGAGATTACAGAGATGGTGAAAATTATCAGAAAGACTTAGAGTTTTTTCTGGAGCAACTAAAGCTTATTAAGTAAAAAATAACATAAATATATAAAAGGAGAAATAAATGAAAGAGTTAAATGTAGTTCAATTAAATAAAGTTAATGGTGGTTGTCTTACTGAGCCATGTCCAACAGCACCATTAACACCAATTGAAAAGATTATTGATATGTTAACTAGATAATAAAGGTTTTTAAATGAAAGTTATAAATAAAAATATATTTAAAACAATTAATGGTGGGTCTGCTTTTTTGTCGCCATCTCAAGAGCAATATATTTGGGTGAATGGTAAAAAGGTATTAGTTTCACCAATTGTTTTTGGTAACTAATTATCTAAATACGCTTATATTAAATAAATATTATCAGGATAAAAAATGAAAAGTATTAATAGAGTAGATTTAAAAAATGTTAACGGCGGCTTACCTTTAATGGTACTACCATACCCTTTAGTTGTAGTGATTGTTCGCGAAATTATTAAATAAGGTAAAAAAATGAAGACATTAAATCAAACAGAAGTTCAAGAAGTAAATGGTG